>JAYTHR010000491.1:0-9528 GCA_043732425.1 Bdellovibrionales bacterium | reverse complement strand
GGTTTAATATTCGATTGACTCAATTTAAAGATATAGAAATGTATGGCCGGGGTGTTTCGAGATTAGACTTACCTGTATTTTTTGCGCTTTTTGAACAGCTTCTGCAGTTTGATGGAAGCGAAATCTTACCGACAATAACTTGTCCGGTTTTAATTTTGGCTGGGGATAAAGATTTATTAACTCCGCCGGCGTTTCAAGAAGAAATGCATCACAATATCGCGGGTTCTGAGTTGATGAAAGTTCCGTATGGTTCACATTGCAGCCAACTTGATTTTCCTGAGTTCGTGAACCTCAAGCTGGCTGAATTTTTAAATCGTCTTTAAGAGCTTTTGTTAAAAACTAATTATAAATACTATCGATAATGAGCGCGAGTGATTTTCCAACCTGTTTTTTCAACGGACGCATCCGATTTGAAAACAATTTTCATAGTGTCGCCAACAACGCTAGCAGAAATCATATCGTCGTTATTTCCACTCAGTGTTTGAACCAAGGCCCCTTTAGCATCGTAAATTTGTACAGTATCGTATTGCATTTCCGTATCAAACTTTTCAAAGTAAACCGCGAATTCTTTCGCGCCATCAACTTTAATATCAAAAGTTTGATTCGTGTTTTTTTCGTAAGGACTTGCTGAAGCAATACTTAATGGCTTCGTCACCCAGTTTGAAGGATCATTCACATCCGGAGGTGATGCGGTGTTCGTTAATGCATTGTACGCGTTAACAATTCCACCACTCGTCGTTTTCCCGTGCATGCTGGCAATCGGTCGTACCGTTGCAATCAAACGCTGCTTTAGTTCGATCGCTGTCATTTGTGGTTCGTGAGACCAAACTAAAGCGGCTACACCAGAAACGTGGGGAGTCGCCATAGATGTTCCAGACCATGAATCGTATTTTCCACCTGTTGATGAATAAATATTTACTCCGGGCGCACCTAAATGAACTTTTCTTTTTCCGTAGTTAGAAAAGTCAGCTTTCTCGCCTTTATTATTGATCGCAGCAACCGAAACAATGTTTGGTACATCGTAATTCGCAGGGTACGTTTCGCGTTCGTCGTTATTGCTAGCATCATTTCCCGCCGCGGCGATAAAAATAGCTCCGGCCTCATTCGAGCGTTTGATGGCGTCCATCAGTGTTTGTGACATTCCGCCACCGCCCCAAGAATTACTCATGACCTTCGCTCCCATTTTAGTGGCGTAGTCGATCGCCTTGATTGCATTTTCTAGCGAACCTGAACCATTCGCATCTAAAAACTTCACTGCCATAATGCGTGTGTCCCAGTTCACTCCTACGATACCTTTGCCATCATTTCCTTTGGCTCCGATCGTTCCAGAACAATGAGATCCGTGTCCTTGATCATCCATTGCATTACCGTCACCAGTAATTGCATTGAAACCATGTATATCATCAATGACTCCGTTGTTGTCGTCATCGATTCCAGGTTTTCCGTTCGCTTCAGCTTCATTCGTCCAAAGATTATCTTTTAAATCCGGGTGATTGAAATCAACACCGGTGTCAATAACTGCGATCAGCATTTTTTTAGAGCCCGTTTCAATATCCCAAGCTTTTTCAGCGTCGATATCGACTCCGGCAACTCCAACTGAACCCGCAGAGTCTGTTTGCCCCACGTTTTTCATGCCCCATAACTGTGAGTACATCGCGTCGTCTGGTTTTCTGCTCATGTGGTAAATATAATTTGGCTCAGCAATATCAACTAAATCATTTTGTGCTAATGACTTCACGGCTGATTCGGTCGTCTCAAAAACGGGCCGCTTCACAACAACAATGTTTTGTCCTGGAATTGTTGATTTGATGTAGGCGCCTAGTGTCTGAGAAAGCTGTTGAACTGATTGTGCGCTCATCATGTTCGGTTTAAGACGGACGACATATTCCCCTGGTACTGATTCTGCAGCGATAGTCGCTGTGGCCGCGGCGAACGCGGGTACTGAAAGAATAGAGATCGCGATGGACTGAATGATTCGACCCTTGAAGCTCATTAATTCTCCTTCCATGAGAATTTTGTGGTGATTCGGTACTTATTCGGTAGTGAAGTGAGAAAAGCGTATCAAGGTGCTGTGTCTGATAGCATGTATTTGTTAAGCGCCAATTTGAAACTGGACTTACATCATGGGGAAAAAAAAATTTCTTCGTTTTTTACACAGACTTAGATGTGTAATTAGTCTGGAATTGAAAGATTATTTAATAAGACTGATTAGAAAATTTTATGTCGCAACTTTTTTATTTGGTGCGTTTTCGCTGTTTTCAAATTCAAATGCGAGCTGCACGGGTAGGGCGTATTTTTCAGATTTTTTAAAAGAGATAAATTTTTCCGGGTTTTCGGCAATCACTTTTTTCTCTGACGGCGTCTGCACGCGAACGCCCGTAGATTGCTGAATCAAATGCTTTATGAATGCCTCTTTAACGGAGTCACTCGAGTGCGGATTGAACCCGATATCCTTCATCAGCTCGCTTAGCTTTTTCATATCGAAACCTTGCCCTTCAAGTTGAATACATTAACTTGTCGTCCGTTTCCGTAGAATTAATGAGATGAAAGTCGAGTTGTTGGAGTCTGAGCTGAAAATATCAAGGATGAAATCTCACAATGAGACGCAAATCGGCGCGGGTAGCGGTTAACAATGACATTGTGCTCAAAAAAATATTTTTTATTATTCTGTTTGCTGGGCGTTATAAACAGTTAAAACTGGTCTACGCGATTTAAAACAAATGACCCAATCGTTTTTGTTGTGCCGTTGGCCAAGCGTTCGTAAAAAAACCCCGCAAGCTGCTGGGTTTCTTTTATTTTGTAAAGTTGATAAAACTTATTATCATTGCCGGGATTAATAACGAACGAAGTGCTTCCTTCAACTGAAAACCCCAAGGTGTTCGTAGAAAAATTATTTTCCATGGTTCCGCTATTTTCTCGAAAAATTTTTATATTCCCCTTAGCGCTGGGTTTCTCACTTTGCTGATTCGCGTTTATTTCAATTAGCATCGAGCCGTATTCTTTTTGGTTCACATCATCGATGCGCCCACGATAACTTCCAAAAATAGGTTCAAATTCGCTGATTGCAGGGGCGCGCGCGCCTTGCAGAAAAAGATTCAAGTTTCTAATTTCAACGTTTTTTAAGTTTTTTGCTAGATCTTCCTTGGTCGCTGAGTTGGTTAAGATCCACTCGTAGGATTTTAACTTTTTAATGTCGAATTTTTTTTCTTCTTTAGGACTTTCGACAACCACTTGGTCCTTGGTTGATTTTTGCAGCGCGGGCTTAGCTTGCTCTGGCGCGGTGGGCGGCACGGTTGCGGTTTTGTTCAAGCTATTCGCTTGATGATCAGAAACCCGCAACCCCAAGTCTACTAAAAAAACTTGTAGAATTTGTGCCAGAAGCTCTTCTTGTTTTTTGTTTTCAGCGCCATCAATAATATTCTGTAGTTTTACTTTTGCATTTTCCAGGTCGGCTTTGACAAAAGTCAGATCTTCTTTGGCTTTAACTAAGCTTTTATACTCTTCAGATTCTCGGTAAGTCAGTTCTCCGTAATTTCGTCCATACATAAAAGCACCAACGAGCAGACAAAGAACGATGAAAATCTTTAGAAAATCTCGCACCTAAGCCATGTCTCCGCCGCTGACTTCTTGTTTTTTAGTTACGGAAGCCCTTAAGTATTCACGGTTCATACGAGCGATATTTGTTAAAGATATTTCCTTCGGACAGGCGGCCGAGCATTGTCCTGTCGACGTACAGGCGCCGAAACCTTCTTGATCCATTTGCGCGACCATGTCTAAAGCGCGCTGATCGCGCTCGATCTGGCCCTGTGGAAGTAAGGCTAAGTGTGAAATTTTGGCGCTAGTAAATAATGCAGCCGACGCGTTTTTACATGAAGCCACGCAAGCGCCGCAACCAATGCAGGCTGCAGACATAAATGATTCATCGGCATTTGGTTTTGAAATTAAAATTTCATTAGCGTCACGGGCACCGCCAGTGTTCACAGAAACAAAGCCACCCGCTGAAATAATGCGGTCAAATGCGCTGCGATCACACATTAAATCTTTAATTATTGGGAAAGAATTAGCGCGCCAAGGCTCAATCACTAGATTTTCGCCATCTTTAAAGTTTCGCATATGCAGTTGGCAAATTGTTGTTCCCTTTTGAGGACCATGAGCGTTTCCGTTGATCATAAAGCCGCAGCTTCCACAAATCCCTTCGCGGCAATCATGATCGAAAGAAATTGGCACTTCTTTTTTTTGAATAATTTCTTCATTAACCGAATCTAACATTTCAAGAAATGAAGCGTCCGGAGAAACGTTCTTGGCTTCGTAATTTTTAAACTCACCCGGTGACGTTGCGTTCGGCTGACGCCAAACTTTTAAATTTAAATTAATTGTTTTTTTACTATTTTCCATTTGTTCCCTTACTTGTAAGAGCGCGTTGCGAGTTTCACATTTTCAAACTTAAGGTCTTCGACGTGCTTTGTTTGAGGTGACGACTTACCAGTCCATTCCCATGCGGACACATTACAAAACTTATCATCATCACGCAGAGCTTCGCCATCAACTTGATGTTCGACGCGAAAATGTCCGCCGCAAGACTCTTCGCGGTCTAAAGCATCACGACACATAAGCTCACCCAATTCAATGAAGTCAGCCACGCGGCCCGCTTTATCAAGTTCTGAGTTCACGCCTTTGATCTCACCCGGAATATTGACGTTGCTTTCGAATTCTTCGCGCAATTTTTTAATTTTCACAATTGATTCTGTTAAGCCTTCTTTGTTTCGAGACATTCCACAGTTATCCCACATGATGCGGCCCAGTTCTTTGTGAAAGCTTTCAACGCTACGGTTGCCTTTCGTTTTAATGCGCTTTTCAAGTTGCGCTTTCACTTCGTCTGCACTGGCCTTGAAGGCGTCATGCGACGTGGTGATCGCAGAAATTTTGTTACTCGCAATATAATCTCCGACAGTATACGGAATCACAAAGTAGCCGTCTGAAAGTCCCTGCATTAATGCCGAAGCCCCCAGTCGATTTGCGCCGTGATCAGAAAAGTTAGCTTCGCCGGCTACGAATAATCCTGGAATCGTGCTCATTAAATTATAATCCACCCACAGTCCACCCATTGTGTAGTGGGGCGCCGGATAAATTTTCATCGGTGATTTGTACGGGTTTTCGCCGGTAATTTTATCATACATTTGAAACAAATTTCCGTAGCGCTCAGCAATCTTTTCTTCGCCTAAGCGCTTAATGCTATCGCGGAAATCAAGGTAAACCGCATGGTCTCCGTGAATTCCGTAACCTTCGTCAACGCGGTATTTAGCTTGGCGTGAAGCAATGTCTCGCGGCGCTAAGTTGCCAAAGCTTGGATAAATACGCTCTAAGAAATAATCGCGCTCTGATTCCGGAATTTGTTCTGGAGTTCGTGGATCTCCTTTTTTTGAAGAAACCCAGATACGACCATCGTTACGAAGTGACTCGGACATTAAAGTTAATTTCGACTGATTTTCACCGTGCACCGGAATGCAGGTCGGGTGAATCTGCGTGTAGCATGGATTTGCCATGTACGACCCGCGCTTGTGTGCTTTCCAAGCGGCTGTTACGGCGCACGCCATCGCGTTCGTTGATAAATAAAAAACATTCGAGTAGCCGCCAGACGCTAGAACGACGGCGTCCGCCAAATGAGATTCAATTTCGCCGGTAATTAAATTGCGGACAATAATTCCACGCGCTTTTCCGTCGACCACAACAAGGTCTAACATTTCACGGCGCGTGTTCAATTGAACAGTTCCTAAATCCACTTGTCGCATCATAGAAGAATAGGCGCCCAATAAAAGTTGCTGGCCTGTTTGCCCGCGGGCATAAAATGTTCTTGAAACTTGAGCGCCTCCGAAAGAGCGGTTCGCCAGAAGGCCCCCGTATTCACGGGCTAACGGAACACCTTGCGCGACGGCCTGGTCAATAATGTTTACAGAGACTTCGGCAAGGCGATGGACGTTGGCTTCGCGCGCCCGGAAATCGCCGCCTTTGACGGTGTCATAAAATAAACGCTGAACTGAGTCGCCATCATTTTGATAATTTTTCGCGGCATTAATTCCGCCCTGTGCCGCCACTGAGTGAGCTCTTCGCGGCGTATCCTGGACACAAAAAGATTTGACGTTATAACCTAACTCACCCAACGAGGCTGCGGCACCCGCGCCCGCAAGTCCTGTTCCGACAACGATGATCGTGTGTTTTCTTTTGTTCGCCGGATTGACAAGTTTCATGTGAAACTTGTGGTCCGTCCACTTGGATTCTATCGGCCCACCTGGAATTTTACTGTCTAATTTTACTGACATACGAACCTCGTTTTAGTGTTGAAATAAAAAAACATATACTGGTTGTGATAAAAATCCGGCAACAACGACTGCGGCGTAAGCCCAGGCGAATTTTTTAATCCCAGCTTGCATTTTTCTTTCTAATATTCCGAAAGACTGAAAAACAGAAGTGGCGCCATGGCTTAAGTGAAACATTAAAAGTATCAAACACACGATATACCAAGCGACGTAGCCGGGTTGGTGAAATACTTCTAAGACAAGCTTGTGAAGGTCTCGCATGACCACACCGTCCACTTTTGTTTCGTAATATTCTCCGTATTTGAAAGTGATTAAGTGCAGAATGATGAACGCTAGAATAAGTGAGCCCTGAATGGCCATTGTTCTTGACGCCAATCGTGCCGCTTTCGGTCCGCTAGCGCGCATCGCGTAGCGAGTATCTCGTGCCGCGCGATTATTGATCGTGAGCAAAATGGCCGTCGTCACATGTGTAATCAGTGCCAAAACTAAAACGGACTCCGCCGTGTAGAGAAGAATTTTATTGGATACGATGGCATGCCCGTAAGCATTGTACAGATCCGCGCTAACCAAAATTAGCATGTTTCCCGCCATGTGAGTCAGCACAAAGCCCATCCAGATCAAGCCCGTCAAACCCATAATATATTTTCGGCCGACAGTTGATTTCAGAAAATCTAGCATATTGAAATCCTTCGAAGTTTTTAGTTTTATCAATTTGTTTTCGTGTTCTATTTTAGCTCGTATAAACAGAAAAGTCATTTTATGTACTCTAGCTAGGAAATTATTTTGCGACATGTTATGCTGAAAATAGATTTCTGTTTTCAAGCGCTTAGGCTAGAACGTTCTAGTTAGACGAGGTGATACCATGAAAGTTTTTATCTGTTTGAAGCAGGTTCCTGATACAGAAACTAAAATAAAGATTTTACCGGACCAATCCGGCATCGATACCGCAGGTATTAAGTGGGTTGTAAACCCTTACGACGAGTTTGCCATCGAAGAGGGCGTCAAGTTTAAAGAAAAAAATCCCGGAGCTCAGGTCTGGGCCATTACTGTCGGTCCAAAAGCCAGATCGGTTGAAGCGCTCAGAACAGCTCTCGCGATGGGTGCCGATGAGGCTATTGTTATCAATTCTATCGAGTCGTTAGATGCGTTTTCGACAGCTCAAGCTTTAGCAAAAACAATTCAGGCCGAAGGCGGAGCCCACTTGATACTGACCGGTAAAGTGGCTATCGACGCTAATCAATCCTCAGTTCCTCAAATGGTGGCTGAGCTTTTAAATATTCCTCACTCAACAGTAGTTTCAAAGCTTGAATTTACACCAGAAGCCCTCGTTGCCGAGCGCGATGCCGACGGTGGAACAAAAGAAGTTGTACAAATGATGTCGCCCGCTTTGGTTGCGGCCAATAAGGGTCTTAATTTACCACGCTATGCCAGTCTTCCTGGAATTATGAAAGCAAAGAAAAAAGTAATTAAAGAGATTGAATTTTCTGCGCTAGGAATTGCGACAACCGAACAAAAAGTTAAATACTCTGGCTTTTCACTTCCGCCCGAGAAGCCACCGGTTAGGCTTATTTCCGGAGACGCGGCTTCGCAGGCTAACCAGCTAGTGCTAGCGCTTAGAAATGATTCTAAGGTTATTTAATTATTTATTTTAAATGGAGCCATCATGTCAAAAATTTTAGTTTTTACCGAAGTTCAGAACGGCAAAATAAAAAGAAGTTCCCAAGAGCTTTTGCAATACGCCGCCCAAACAGGTCATTCGGTTTGCGCATTGATTTTAGACGCGGCCTCTGAAGCGGCGGGCGTTGAGGCCGGCCATCACGGGGCCAGCGAAGTCTTCTTTAGTAAAGATTCTTCTTTTTCAACCTACAACCCTGAACTTTTTTCGGCCGCCGTGGCAGAAGCTATCCAAAAATCTGCCGCAACAATTGTTTTGGCCTCATCTTCTTCAACGGGAAAAGATTTGTTTCCGCGTGTCGCTGCCAAATTAAAAGCCGGCATCGTTTCTGACGGTGTTGAAATCCAGATTTCAGGCGAAGCCGTTAGCGTCAAAAAACCATTTTATTCGGCCAAGTGTTTCGCCACGGCGACATTTGAAAATACTACCGTCAAAATTGTTTTAATGAGACCGAATCAGCTTCCCGTTAATGCGCCTCAAACTTCGAAAGTGGCAATTTTAACTGAGTTGTCATTTGCAAAGCCGTCTTTAAAAACGTTAATCAAAGCTGTCGTCAAAGGAACTTCTGAAAAACTAGATTTAACAGAGGCTAATATTATTGTTTCTGGCGGTCGCGGCTTAAAAGAAGCCGGTAATTTTAAAATGATTCACGACTTAGCCGATGTTTTAGGGGCTACCGTCGGAGCTTCGCGCGCCGTCGTCGATGCAGGTTGGGTAGGCCATTCGATGCAGGTGGGACAAACTGGAAAAACGGTTGCGCCTTCGCTTTACATTGCGGTCGGGGTTTCCGGCGCGATTCAACACTTGGCCGGCATGAGCGGCAGCAAAGTCATTGTGGCTATTAATAACGATCCTAATGCGCCCATTTTCCAAAAAGCGACTTACGGCTTGGTGGGTGATGCGTTTGAAATAGTTCCGCAGCTGATTGCCGAATTTAAAAAAGTTCTCCACCACTAAGAAGGATTTTTTAGTGCACAAAATTCGCGGTTTGTTTCTGGGATTTTTGATCTGGTTGATCTACCGCACACTTTCATGGACGTGGCGAATTGAAATTGTTGAACCCGCTGAGCTTAAGAGTGATGTTCAAGAAAAACGCCCGGTTATCTTGGCTCACTTTCACCAAGATGAGCTCGCATTGGTGGCGCTGACGCCGATTTACAAAATTGCAACAATGACCTCGACAAGTAAAGATGGCGAATTGATATCGACTGTACTTCGTTTATTAGGTGGCTCGGTTTCGAGAGGCTCTTCAACTCGCGGCGGAGCTAATGCCTTAAAAGGTTTAATTAAACTTTGCAAGGCGGGAGCAAATTCTAGCTTTGCTGTAGATGGTCCAAAAGGGCCTATTTTTGAAATAAAGCCCGGGGTTTTTGAGCTGTCCCGATTATTGAAATCTCCTATTTTTGCTGGTGGTGTTTTTTGTGATCGCTGTTGGAATTTTCCGAAAGCGTGGAATCAAACGTATCTACCAAAACCTTTTGCACGCCTAAAAATCGTTTGGATTAAAACTTTTGATTGCGTGACAAAGGACCAGGATCC
>JAYTHR010000490.1:0-2879 GCA_043732425.1 Bdellovibrionales bacterium | reverse complement strand
ATTAATTCGCTAAGACTGAAAAAGACAAAAATTTGAACGCTCAATATCGCGGAGTCACGAAAGAGGAAGGAATTTAAAGATGACAACAATTGGAGCTTTTACGAGGAGTAACCTCGACAAGCAGGGATTCAAAAATCTGGATAATCAAGCGAAGTCCCGTTACGCTTTGCCTTTGCGGTTCACGCCTGCAGTAGCTACCACTTTGGTTATTGTTGGACTCGTCTTGCAGTCGCCTATTTGGCTTGGGTCTATGGCACTCGTTGCACTTAGCGGGGCGCTAATGCCAAAAGGCATGATAATTGATGTGATCTATAACTTCGGTGTTAGACATCTTTTCAACGCACCACCACTCCCGCCCACTCCAAAACCGAGGCAGTTTTCCTACATGCTTTCCTTTATCTTACTTACGGGTTCAGCGTTGTCCTTTTTTTACGCTTTACCGCTATTGGGATTTTTCTTGGGATTAAGCGTAGTTTTAGGCGGCGTAGTGCTCACTACTACACTTTGGTGCCTTGGATCGTGGTACTATAGGTTATTTTTCGGGCGCCTTCGTGCAGCTACGGCTTAGCAACTCATGTCCTTGAAAAAGGATATTGGCGGCTTTGTAATAATAACGTGAAATTTACCAGTGTCAAAATTCAAAAACAGTTGTGCTCCCCTAAGCTACTTCTGCCCAATTTTCCGTATGCGGGACCTATCACTTCTGCAAAGGTAAATTCATTTTAATTGCAGACAATTGACTAAAATCTTTTTTTATTAATTTTGTTTGATTGTCTTCAATTCGCTTTTTAATTTTTAATGCTTTCGGATCATCCTCATGTTTTTTCTTTGCTAAGAATCGTTCTAACATTGAAATTAAGTTACTATCATTTTGAATTCTACCCGCCACCGATTGAACACGCTTTAGATTTGGCAGATCATATTTAGAAAGTCCCGTTAGTGAATTTACACATTCGCCCTGATATCGAAGTTTTTTTGCCATAATCCGAAATCGATGAATTTCTTTAATTCTTTCCGGATTTACACTTTTCATGATATCGTTAAACTTAAGAACAGATGACTTCATTTTTGAATCGAGCTGAGACTGAATTTTTCCTTTGTCTTTACCAAGCTCAATTTTCTCGAGTTTTTGCGCAAGCTTTTTGATTCTTTTTCTTTCATTTCCAAGAGATATTTTTTCAAGGCAGTCTACAGCCTTCTTTTTTGCTTTGCTTTTTTGTCCAGCAAAAAAAGTTGAGAACTCTCGTTGCTTGTGACCATTTAAATTTTCATCTCTTAAGTTTTCTAAAGCTGTGGATTCGACCTGAATGTCTCTTAATGGGCCTAGACTTTTACGAACATTTTTAATCAGTGCAATTATATTTTTCGAATGATGAGTCGAATGTAAGCTGTTCGCCAATGTCAGCACAGCTTCTAGTTTTTGTGTAGATATTCTCAGTTGGTGAATATTTTTAGGTGAAGTGTTGTTTCTAGACAGATGAACTTTTTTTTCATAATTGATCCATGTTTTACGCAGAGCTTGACTTAATGAATGATTTTTTAACATATTTTACCTTTATGAAGACACATAGGTCTTCAACGAAACAGATTCAACTTCTCTACACCGAATACAAAGACACCTGCTAACCCACAAAAAATGGACAGTCCAACTCCTACGGCGCGAATTGCTCCAATTTTTGGTGCTAAATATATAATTGCGATCATATAGGGTATCCAGGTTATGATAGTTCCCACTAGGACAAATTTTGCATGCTGACTGATAGCTTGACCATCTTTTGAAATTCCAATGATAAAGTAGGAGATCAAAGTGAAAACCGGAACAAGAGTAGCAACTCCCGAAAGAAGTCGATGGCCGCTCATTTCAAAACTTGTGATTAAAGCAGTTACGATTCCACCTACAAAAAAAGCGACGATAATTGTTTGTAGATTCATATTACGAGCTTTAAAAATAGTTTCACTTCTCATTTTAGCACAATCAGTCTAATTGGTACTTGAAGATTTACCGCGATCCATCCAAGGAGCTGGCTGCTCAGATGAAATGGCAGTGGCACTATCTGGAATTGTCTTAATTGGATGTTTTAAAACTTCTTCAACTGGTAATTCAGAATCATTTCTTTCATCTGGTAAGTACTCTAAGCCCATTTCAAATTCAGCTCCTGCATCCGATTCAGAATCACCGGGACTATCATCTTCAGGCTTTGACGACACTGACTTCATTCGCATCGTATATTCCTTTTCAGATATTGTGTCTTCGACACTTCTGTCTTTACCCATAATGTTCCTCCAAATATAAAAGTCAGCATTGAGCTGACGCGTTTTACGGATAGAAATTTTTGTCGATTGCATTAAAATTCCGATTCTCTAAACACTCACCTCTATGCAAAGGCTAGCCCAAAGCCAAGTCGCTCGAGGCTCAATGCGCACCTTATTTTTTGAGAAATGAGCCATTAAATCATCTTAGTGAGTCAAAACTCCTCATTTTTAAATCAGTTAGAAATTACTTGAGACTCAATCCTAAAAAATGACCTAAACCAAATGTAAGCCCAGCTGACAATAGCCCTAAGCCGACTTGTCGCAGTCCTGCGATCCAAACAGATTGACATGATGAATTCCCATTAAAAATTCACCAACATAATCAAATCCATGATCTTGAAAAACTTCGGATGTGATGGTGTTGGACTTGATCACGTCCGTTGGTCTCGCGGAAACAGCCAGAGCAAACAATGCCGAAGCACCGCCGTTTTTTCCGGTGCAGTTTCAGTAGCAAAAATAATACCTCGGCCTATTTTAGATATTTTCATATGACTGCCGATCGTTCGTTTTAGGTTTATTTTTTTCGACCCAAAGTACAAATTCAGTCATGAACTTCGTCAAAAATT
>JAYTHR010000489.1:0-2879 GCA_043732425.1 Bdellovibrionales bacterium | reverse complement strand
TGGTTTCATTTCCCCAGTGAATGTCTTCTTCAGGTTCCCAGATATCTTCACGACCACCGGCAAAGCCAAAAGTTTTAAACCCCATGGTGTCCATCGCTAAAGTTCCGGCAAGGATCATCAAATCAGCCCAAGAAAGTTTTGCTCCATATTTCTGTTTGATCGGCCAAAGTAAGCGCCGTGCTTTATCTAAGTTTCCATTGTCCGGCCAGCTATTCAGCGGAGCAAAACGCTGCGATCCCGAGCCACTTCCGCCGCGGCCGTCGAATGTGCGGTAGGTTCCGGCACTATGCCAGGCCATGCGCACAAATAAAGGTCCGTAGTGACCGTAATCTGCGGGCCACCAGTCTTGTGAATCTGTCATTAACGCAGTTAAATCTTTAACGACCGCATCTAGATCAAGTGTTTTAAATTCTTTTGCATAATTAAAATCAGCACCCATCGGATTCGATTTTTTAGAGTGTTGATGCAAAACTTTGAGATTCAGTTGATTCGGCCACCAGTTGGCGTTGGGTTGCGGTTTCGCCGCAGCTGGAGATTTAGAGGCCCCTGAGAACGGGCACATTGAAGCAGACGGAGTCATTTCGGTAGACATAAATTTCCTTTGTTAAATTGTATCAGCTTTTAGAAGCCTAGGGTCTTAAAAAGACTCAGGCAAATTAAATTTTGAGTCCTCGATAGATCGATCGACAAAGTAGATTAGCTTCGACTTGAGACTGTTTTTTTACAGAACTGTGACGGGATGTTCCACACAGGTTAGATCAGATATTACAACGAGAGTCAGGAAAAAATCTGCAAAGATTCTGGCAATAACTTGGCAACATTCCAGCGAACATTCCAGCAAATATATTTGCAAACATTCTAGCAATATTCGGCCGACTTAAGAAGATCCAATTGTTGAAACTTCAATGCGAAAATCACCCAGTTCGGTGCAAGTAAAAGGAATCACGATTGTGTGGTTTTGAGAATGGTGAGAAATGGAATGATCCTTGCCACGAATAATCATGGGAATCGCGGGTTGAATATTCATTCCGTCTTGGTTCAATATTTTTCGAGCCGTCGCAAAAATTATATTCATCAGTTCCGCAACGGCGTCTTTATTTTCATCATCAATTTCCGTAGTTTCTTCTTTTAAAATTTTTGATACGACAGCTAAAAATCCTTTTTCAGAAAAAGAGATGGAAATCGTGCCCTTGAAGCCTGAGCTAACAACCCCGACGACGCCGCTGATATCGCCGCTGCGTTCACTGGCCTTTTTAATATAAGGTTTTGAAGAGGATATTTTAAAAGCCGTCATTTTTGTTAAAACTTCGACAGCTGAATTTAAAACGGGATTAATAAAGCGAACGTCAATTTTATTCTTCGAAATCGGATTAAGAAGAACCTCTTTGGCTTTGGCTAACAAATCAACCTTTGATGCGGGCTTCGGAAGAAAATGAATCAATTCATTTTTTGCAAAACTATAAATCGTGTGGCTATCAATAAAACCGCTAGAGATGATGACCGGACACGGAAGATGATCTTGATCGAGTTGTAGAAGATCGATCAATTTACTTCCAGTCAACTTTTCCATCTTTAAATCTGTGATGATGAGATCAAATTTTTCTGATTTGAGTGCGTGAAGAGTATCCAACACATTGCTCACCTTAGTGATGATATGTTTATCTTCCTGAAGAGCATCAGAATACGTCGCTAAGAGTTGCAAATCATCGTCAACCAATAATATTTTTCCCATGATCGAGCTTATCGAGTGTTACTTTATAAGGCTAGAAAAATACTAAAGTCCACAGGTTTAAATTTTTTTAGATTGGTTAAATACTTGGTAATTAAATAAGTACTCGCCGGATTTGGGGTAGTTTTTGATTCTTGGGGATTATTTATTTCATCAGACGACAATATTCTTTAATACAACTAGATTTTGGTAGGGTTTTTTTCCTGCAACGTGATCGTCAAAATTGACGAAATTAAAATAAGAAAGGCCCCGCAAATCTGAATTCCGTTAAGAAATTCTCCTAAAATTAAAAAACCAAACCCGGCCGCCACCGGAGATTCCAGTAGTGAAACCATGGCTGTCGTCGAATTACTTAAATACCGCTGCGCCTTAACTTGCAGGTAAAAGGCCAATAAACTTGAACCAAAACATAAACTCAGTACGCCGCTCATCGAAATGATATCAAAGACGAAGAGGTGAAGTTCGGTCTGAAAAAAAAGTAGCGGCGTGATGATTAAAAAGGCCCAGAAGGACTGATACGTATTAAATCGAAATAGTTCAGTTAAAGTAGGCGCGATTCGCCCCAGATATATAATATGAAACGCGACGCAAACCGCTCCCGCAAAAGTCCAGCCATCACCCGTAGTGATTGTACTAAGGTCTGTTTTGACAAGCAGTCCGGTTCCAACCAAGGCTAAAGCCGCAAATCCATAAATGCGAGCCGGCACCGCTTTTTTAAAAAACAGAACGCCTAGCAGAGGAACTAAGATCACATAAAGACTAGTTAAAAAACCGCTTTTTCCCGCGGTGGTGGTCTGCAGCCCGATGGTCTGAGTCAGCTGCATAAAACCCAGAAGTAATCCTGCAGGAAAAGACTTAATCAGATCCGTTTTGTCGATCCAGGATTTTTTATCTGCGACGAAAATTAAAATCAAAAATCCGAAAACAGTTGCAAAAAAAAATCGGTAAACGACGGCTTCCGTTGGCGTGTAGGAATGAGTTGACCACACGGTCGCGACAAATCCTAAACCCCACAAAATGGCCGCAATTATTAATTGAAAGAGGGCTTTCGTTTTTTGAGTCAAGGTGCAGAACCCTTCAACCGCACTTTCTAGGCAGCAGTTTTTTTGTCGGCAAATTTCTGGTTCCGGGTTTGGCTCGCTCGGTAAGC
>JAYTHR010000488.1:0-9567 GCA_043732425.1 Bdellovibrionales bacterium | reverse complement strand
ACGAAAAAAGTGAAATCGTGATTGACCGAATTTTCTTAATATTCTTTTTCGATTTCTCTGAAATAAATAAAGAGTGTAAAAGCGATGCTTATGGCAGGTTTTTCCGATTTTATGTTTGACCTGAAACAAATCACTAAAGCCCAGCCGAAGCTTCGTAGTGAAATGAGCTCGCAAGCTTATTTCGACGTCTTCCCAATAGGTATGTAAGGTCTCGTCGAAGCCGCCGAGCTGTTCAAAGGCATGTTTCTTAATTCCAAATGCGGATCCTGGAATGTAAGTTTTAATATGAGAAACTTCTGGCGTTAATTCAGTGGCAGTGCGCAGATGTCTTAATTGACCTATCTTCAAGTCAACTGTTCCAATTAATGAGTCTAGCTGATTGGTGTTTCGTTTAAAAATAGCGATGGAAAAAAAATCAAGATCTTTCGGAAATGAAAGTGGAAGTTCGAGCGCTTCCGTATCATTAGTTAAAAAAAGAATTTCACTTTCTTTTTTAAAGGCCTCGCGAAGTCCGAAATTGGCTCCGCCCGTGTAGCCCCGATTTGTCGGTAAAATGAAATGTGTCAGTTGCGGGTATCCATTCTGAAGCTGGTTAATGTGTTTGGCTTCACTGCCGTTATGAACTAAATAAAGGCGGGAACTAACTGCTTGATTTATCTTTAAAACGGAATCAATTGTATGCGCTGTTAGTTCGGGGTGATTATAACTCAGAATGACAATTCCGTAAGTTGCTGACACTTCCTAGTCTTAGACTTTTGCAAAATAAGGATCAATGATTTTTCGTGCGTTAATATCGGCCTGTAGCACCGATAGAAAGATAAACGTTCCGCCTGTTTTTCGGTCAATAAAAAGAATATCCTTTGGCGGAGACCGCAAATCAAAATTCTTAAACTGAATGGCCTTTTTCATCACGCGGCCCGGAAGATCAGTTTGCTTCCAGTTATAAGTTCCGTCAGGCTTCACGTGACCTTTGGAATTTCTGGAATCTTCGGGCGACCAAAAAGGCTCTACGGTTCCATAACAGAATTCAGAAAAAGCTTCGATATATTCTTTCGGGTCCGTATCAATAATAAAACCCAATTGCTTCGAAGCTTTTAAAAACAGTTTTTCATCATGCTGAATCGAGCCTTTAATCATATTGCGGTAACCGCGAATAAAGTCTTCCGGAAAGGTGCTGGTGGCTCCGAAATCAAGAAGAACGATGCGGTCGTTTCCCAGCGGGTCGATCTGAATTTTGTAGTTTCCAAGATGAGGGTCTGTTTGGACTAAGTTCCATTCAAAAATTTCATTTAAGTAAAGCTCTAAAAAATTTTCTGAAAGCTTATTTCGGCGTTTCTGACTCAGACCCTGAATCAAATTATGATCCGCTTTAAATCCATCCAGATAGGTGGTCGCCAGAACTTTTTTGTTGCTGTACCGATCAAAGACTTTGGGTATCACATACCGAGGGTCATTTTTTAGTTTTTCAATATATTTCTTTGTAAGAACGGCTTCGTTTTCGTAATCAAGTTCCTGGCGAAGCATACTTTTAACTTCCTCAAAAATCGCGTTCAGATCAAGGCCCGTGGGTAACAAGCGAGTCATCTTTAGTAGTGCTTTAAGCGCATTCACATCCGAATCAACCGCCTTATCAACATCGGGATACTGAATTTTTAAAGCAATCCATTCCCCGGTACTTATAATTCGCGCTTTATGAACTTGTCCTAGTGAGGCACAGCCAATCGGTTCGGCTTCAATTTCTAATTCATTTAAAATATCAGCTGGTAAGTAATTCGAAAGGTTCTGCTTCATCACGGACCACTCGATGGCGGGTGAATCCGACTGCAGACTTTTTAGGAACTGATTCGCCGCCGGTGGAAAAAAATATTCACCGTACATCGAAAGCATTTGCCCGGCTTTCATCAAACTGCCTTTAAGTTCACCCAGTTCAAGGCTGACTGATTCCGCCTGAGAAATTAAATAATCATCGACTGACGAATTTGTCATTTTGGTGCTAGCGTATTTTAAGCCAGCGCCAATTCCCATTTTCGCAACGGATAAGCTGCGTGAAAGGATAGAAGTTCTTAGGGAACTTAATTTTTTTTTATCTTTGCTACCTGTCATTTATAAGAAGATATGGTAGTCTATTCTCGTTCAACATGTAAGTTTTTTCGAAAAATAACATCTGTCTTAAAACAGGAATTCATAATGCAGGAAGAAATAACCATTTTTTGGTTTAGACGAGATCTCAGACTGGACGACAATGCAGGTCTGTATCACGCCTTGAAAGAGAATAAAAATGTAGTAGCTAGCTTTATATTTGATCCCGCTATTTTAAAGCCTCTTCCAAAGAAAGACACACGTGTTCTTTTTTTGCATCAGACTTTGACGAAGTTAAAGTCTGAATTGCAGCAGTTGGGTTCGGACCTGATAGTCGGATACGATCAGCCCATCGATTTTTATAAAAAGTTATCTGCGCAGTACAAGATAAAATCTATTTACACGAATCATGATTACGAAATGGCCGCGATCCGTCGGGATGAAGGCGTTAAAAAATTTGCAGAGGCTAACGGCATCCTTTTTAAAAGCTATAAAGACCAGTGCGTTTTTGAAAAAAACGAAGTGGTTACCGACAGCAAAACGTCGTACACGGTTTATACCCCTTACAAAAGAAAATGGCTTTCGTTAATCACGGACAATTATTTAAAGCCGTATGCGGTGTTAGATTATAAAATTAATTTTCTTAAAGTTAAATCTCAATTTAAAATGCCAAGCTTGGAAGATATGGGTTTCCAAGAATTTCCGTTTGAATTTCCGGATACGTCGGACTTCAAAAGTTTACTGAAAGGTTACGCCGCTCACCGTGATTTTCCGGCAGAAGACGCGACGACTCGCGTGGGGTTAGGCTTACGCTTCGGCACGGTCAGCATCAGAAAACTAGCGACGATCGCAAAAAAATATTCTGATGTTTGGCTGAGTGAATTAATTTGGCGTGATTTCTTTATGCAAATACTTTGGCATTATCCCCACGTAGAAACTCAAAGCTTTCGACTGAAGTACGAAAAAGTGGAGTGGCGAAAAGATGATGATGATTTCAAGAAATGGTGTGAGGGTAAAACCGGATATCCTTTAGTTGATGCAGGCATGCGGCAATTGAATCAGACCGGTTATATGCATAATCGTGTGCGCATGGTGGTGGCTTCGTTTTTAACGAAACATCTTTTTATGCACTGGTACTTAGGCGAAAGATATTTTGCCGAGAAGCTTCTGGATTATGACCTTTCGGCCAATAACGGGAACTGGCAATGGGCAGCGGGTACGGGTTGCGATGCGTCTCCGTATTTTAGAATTTTTAATCCGGAATCCCAGTTGAAGAAATTTGATCCTAAGTCCGAGTACGTCAAAAAATGGGTTCCCGAATTTGGGACGAAAAATTATCCTGAGCCCATGGTCGAGCATACTTTTGCAAGGGACCGAGCCCTTCAGGGATTTAAAAAAGCTTTAAAGACTGAGGAATAAAGTGATGAAAAAAATTTTAGTTACCGGGGCCACGGGTCTTATCGGTTCGCAGTTATGCCGCCAGTTGGAAGAACTGGACTACCCCTTGAAAATAATAACGCGGCAGAAGTCCTCAGCAAAAAAACTAAATCTTAAAGCTGAGGTTATTGAATGGGATTTGAACACGGTAGAGCTTCCCGCCGCGTATTTTCAGGACGTTTTTTGTCTGATCCATTTGGCCGGTGAATCGATCGACGGTCGCTGGACAGTAAAAAAGAAAGTGGCCATTTTACAATCCCGAGAACAAAGCTCAAAAAATATTTTGGCACAAATGCCGAAGTCCGTGGAAAAAGTATTTTCTGTTTCGGGTCAGGGTATCTACGTGGATCAAGCCGATAAATGGCTCGATGAAAAGGCAACTATTGGCCACGACTTTTTAGCGGAAGTTTGCAAAAAGTGGGAAGCTCCATTTATTCAACTGCTGGCGTCTTCGACTTCTCAAGTAGCTATTTTCCGACTCGGTATCGTCGTCAGTCAAAAGGGCGGCGCCCTGAAAAAAATGTTACCCGTTTTCAGAAACAACTTAGGAGCCGCTTTAGGAAGCGGAAGTCAGTGGATGAGTTGGATTCACTTAGATGACGTTTGCCAACTTTTTATCGAGGCTTTAAAAAAGCCCGAATACCGCGGCATTATCAATGCAACAACTGAAAATCCAGTTACAAATAACGAATGGACAAAAGCTTTGTGTTCCACTTTAAATACTTTACAGTTGCCGGCCGTGCCTCGATTTGTTTTAAAAACACTGTTTGGAGAAATGGCGGTCATTTTATTATCCTCGACACGCGTGCAGCCTAGGAAATTACAAGAACTAAAATTCAAGTACAAATTCAACCACTTGAGCGAGGCCCTGCAGCAAGAGCTTCAACAAGTTTAAAATCCGAGGCTAGCTTTTCGTCTGGCTGACCGATTGCTGAAATTCAAAAATAGTTTAAAATTATCTTTCATGGTCATTCACTGTAAGAACACCTATCAATCCGAAATTTCCTTTACTGAAGGCCGTCTTCATGTCGTGGGATCGCTGCATTTAATTCAGAAAATGAATCAGCTAAAAGAAAAATACGGAACAAATCCTGATGCGTGGCCAGTCGTTTCGGAATTAAAAACAAGCGATGATCTGTTAATCAATGAATTTATCCTAAAGGTAAAAGATCAGTTTGCACTCAGCTATCCTCATGAAGAACTTTGTCATTGCCGGATGGTGGCCGGTGAGAAAGTTTATCAAGCGATTAAGCAGGGTTGCACCACAGTTGATGAGGTGGCGCGCGCGACGTTGGCGGGCACCGGGTGCGGATCTTGTCGTCCTGATACGCAAAAATTATTGGATCAATTTAAGCTTTCCTAAGATTTCGATTTTTTGGCTACAGAGTTTAAAATCAAAGTTTGGATCTGCTTTTCGATTTCGGCCATAGGTTGACGAACCCAAGCTCCGGCCGAAAGGGCGTGGCCACCCCCATTAAAAACTAAAGACCAATCGCGCGCCGTTGATAAGTTGCGGCTACGGAAACTGAGTTTATGGCACGTTGGGGAATCTTCTCGAATCACGATCGCTAGCTGCAAACTTTTGATTTGCATAAATAAATCAACTAAATCAGCAATTTGTTCAGCGTCAATATGAAAATGATTGAGGTCTTTTTTTAAAATGCGAATCACCGCGATCGACTGGTCATCATAATAAGAAACTTGAGGAATCAAAAAAGATAAAAAATTCATTTTTTGAACGGTCCAGCTTGCAAATAGTTGATCCTGAATAGCCTGCGAGTTTATGCCGACCGCCAGCAGAGCACTGGCCATCTGAAACGGCTTTGAAGTATCGCGCAGAACTTTAAAGTTCTGCGTATCAAAAACAAGACTCGCGTACAAAGCGGTCGCTATTTTTTCGTCTAACGAGATATTTAATTTCTGAATCAGTTCAAAAACAATTTCCCCGGTGCAAGACGCCATTTCATCAATCAGTAAGTGATGATTCAGTCCGGTTTGTGTCGTTTTAATGTGATGATCAATGAAGCAGATAGGAATTTTAGAAGTGATTAAATTTTCATAAAGGGGACTGCATAAAGAAGGCTCGTGGGTATCAAAGATGAGTGCTAAATCAGTAGGCTGTTCTTGCAGTTGCTTCAACTCAAGAAAGGCCATCGCCGGGATTGTTTCTCGCATGAAATCGTACCTAGGAGGAATGGAATCAATGTGCATGAAAAAAACATTTTTATTTATTTTTTTCAAAGCATAGTACATCGCAATTTCACTTCCAAGACCGTCACCATCAGAACTTTTGTGCGTGGAAAGTAAAATATTTTGCGCGTTTTTTATAGCCTCAAGAAGTACCATTTGCTAAGAGTACTTTGACGCGGCATAGTCTGTCCTCTGTGATTGTTCTATACTGTTCTTTTTGGTATAAAATAGGGCTTTTGTAGAGTTTAATTGGCAGCTTTATTTTATTGAAAATGTTGTTCTAACTGAAAGGTCTATTATTATGGCTCAAGATGTACTTCCGATTACCCTTCGCGGGAAGCAGATGATGGACTTAGAATTGAAAAAGTTGATGCTAGAGGAAAGACCTGCGATCATTCGCGCGATCGAAGAGGCCCGAGCTCATGGTGATATCAGTGAAAATGCCGAGTACGACGCGGCCAAAGAGCGTCAATCCATGATTGAAGGCCGTATCGGCGAGCTTCAAGGAAAATTAGCTGGAGCCGAAGTTGTTGTTCCTTCAGAAATTAAATCGGACCGCATCGTTTTCGGAGCCACCGTGGACCTAGTGGATACCGAGACGAATGAGAAATGCATGTACCAAATCGTTGGCGTCGATGAAGCCGATGTTAAAAAGAATATGATCTCAATCATTTCACCGATCGCCCGATCGATGATTGGAAAAAAAGTAGGGGACTTAGCCACAGTTCAAAGTCCGCGTGGCGATAAAGAATACGAAATTTTGGCCTTTAAATTTGTGTAGCGTGGCTGCATGAGTCGTGCGGTCATTGATCAATCTGGTTTCCGCATAGTCTTTTTTGGACTTCTGATTTCATTGCTTTTAGGTCTGACTTTAAAAGCCCAGATTTCATCACAAAAAGTACAAACTCTACTTCAAGAGGCCACCGTAAGACTTGAGAATGATTTCATTATTGATTTTCAGTCGGCCGAAGTGATTCTTTCGAAGTGGGGACTGCCGTTACCTTATTTGCAAATTTCTCAGATTCGATTAAGTCCTAAAAAAGCAACCTGCCAGGATTCCCAAATCTATATCGATAAACTTATATTTCCATTAAGTCCGATGGCTATTTTAACTTCACAGACGTTAGTTCAGGAAATATCAGCCTCAACGGTTGAGCTTCGTCTTGGTGACCTCGACCATTGCGTGAGCTTGAAGGGAAGGCCACTGCGGCCTAAGGGAAAAATAGCCAAGATTGTTTCTTTGCCTGTTTCTTCCAATCACATCATGTCGGCTCAGCCCGAAGAGATTGAAAATATTTTTCAGATTAAAACGGCGGGACTTTTAAAAAAAGCGAAAATAGACCAGCTGAAAATCATTTCAAAAAAATATGCAGCGCAGCCGCTAAATCTTAGAAGCGTGCAGGTTGATTTTTCTTACGAAAATAAAAAACTAGAACAAGTTCAGTTGGTTTCACAGGTCTATGCTTTGAAAGATCCGCAAAGTGACTTGATGTTTTTTAAAGGGGAATTAACGGTTCAGATGAAGTCGAAAGCTTCCGATCAGATCGAAACGGAAGCCAAGCTGCACGGTCGCCTTTTAGACGGAGAAATTCAGGCTTATACCATTTATAATTCTTTAGAACAGAACATCAAGCTCGACTTTGCGCTTGAAAACGTGGCGTTGAAACCGTTAGTTCAGTTGAACGTGATCGAAGCGGCCTGGCTGAATTATCCAGTTTCCATTCATTTACACGGTTACGGTCAGTATCAGATCGACGGCAGCAAGATGGTACTCGCGAAACTGAATGATATTTTAGTGAGTGGTGAAAAAACGCATATTCGGATCCAGCAAGTTAATCTAAAAAAAGAAAAAGATACTTTAGAAGTGGATCCCTTTACGGCCGACATTCAGCAGCTTGATTTAAATAAATTAGCGACCCTTCACCAGATTAAGAATGTCTCGCAAAGTGTCGAAAATTTTGGCCAAATCACTGGTGTATTAAAATACAAGACTAAAAATAGTATTCATCTTCAGGGAGTTTTAGCGGACCCCCAATTTATTTTTTCAAGCCGTGGTCAGCGCGAAATTCTGGATGTGGATTCATTCCATATCAACGGACAATTAACTGATGACATCATTCACTTAAAACTAGATCAATTTAAAATAAATCATCTTGAAATCGAAGGTAATGCCGAAATTACGATGGATAAAAAAGCGACTGAAGTGCATGCCGAAGCCCAGCTGGAAGGAAATGTACTTCCTGAAAAAATATGGGAACTACTGACCGGAGTTCTGCAACAAACTCGACTGAAGCTTCATTGGAATTATAAAAAAGGATTAGAGGAAAGACAGCAGATGAATCTGGCCGTCGAGAGCGTGAAATTTCCGGGGTTACTGCTAGATCACACCGAAATTAATATTATCCAATCGGGCCAAAACGGGATCAGTACAAGTCTGGCTCTTTCTAGTAAGGTAAATTCGTTTAAGTTAAATACGGCAGATCTAAAATTTAACGGTCTTGAACCTCTGTTTAATTCGCCTCAGTTGGTGAATGAGAAAAACTACAGCTCGGATGGATTTAATCTTAATCTAAAGGGAACGGACTGGAAAAGCATGAGCTATGATTTTGAAACTAAATTAAAAGGCCCCCCGGCTGGCGTGAAATTAAACTTAAGTTTCAAAGGTCGTGGCGAATGGGCCGAGGATGGATCTAGTGTCGGTGCGGTCTCGGTTCAAAACGAAGGGGAATTAAATCGCTTCGAAATTAGAAAAAAAGAAAATTCAAATTTTGAGGTCATTGCCAAGTGATCAGCGGGTGATGAGGAAGTGACAAGCCAGTGACTAATTTATTCTGGACACCGAATTCTGAAATTAAACAGTGGCTTCCGCGCTTACAGTCTCACCGAGGCTATTGGTTAGGTGGTCTACCCGAAAACACCTTACGTTCGATTCAAAAAGCCGTCGAACTTGGTTACGAAATGATCGAGTTCGATGTGCGCTTAACGGGGGATCATCACGTTGTTCTGTTTCATAATGATGGATTGGATCAAAAGCTAATTAGCCGCACGTCTCTGGGGGAGCTAAGATCTAAAACCGAAATCAATACGCTAGAAGAAGTTTTAGAATGGCTAGCGGGTGTAGCAAAAAAGAACATAAAATATAATATCGAACTTAAAGCGCAGACTATTTTTAGCTATGAACTTGAAAAAGAAGTTGTGCGGTTAGTGCAAAGATTTAACTTAACGAAGCAAGTGTTAATTTCATGTTTTAATCCACTGGCTTTAGCACGTGTTCGTTTTTTTGATGCGACCATTTACCGAGCGCTTTTATTGACCTTTGAAAAACATCCGAAGAATAAATGGTATTTAAAAAGAATTCTTTTTAATATTTTTTGTAAACCCCACGTTCTTCATTTGCATCACCTGGATTTACAACGCCTGCATTTAACTCATTGGAGTCGCGAGATTCCGATTGTATTATGGACCGTTAACGGGAATTTGAAATTTTTGAGCGATAAAATCCACGGGATTATCTCAGACGAAATAATCCCGGAAGTGTTCGATAAAAGAAGTGTTTAAATAAGAGGCTGGTTTTTTAGGATAAAAGGTCTAAATTAAAAAAAGCTTGTAGAAGAAGCTTAATTAAACTTTTTTATCGTCATTTTTAGTGGTCGTTGTGTGAATAGTGTCATCGACTTTATTAGAGGGCATACCTTGCTGATTTTCATTCAGGCGGGCATGACTTGTAACGTCTTTCGCTTCGGTGTCGATTTCACTTAGACCTTGCTTGAAGCCTTTAATGGCTTTACCGATCGACTGTCCTAAAGCGGGTAGGCGACTTGGACCAAAGAAGATCAATAAAACTAAAGCTAAGATTAAATA
>JAYTHR010000487.1:0-9579 GCA_043732425.1 Bdellovibrionales bacterium | reverse complement strand
TTCTCGCTCGCGCGGGCCATTTGCACCGCGTGGCCAGAAATTCCAAATCCGGTAATATCAGTCGCTGCATGAATGGCCCCGCACTCGGCCTCATCCAGCAAATCTAAAATAGAGTTTAGCTGAGCCATTGAAGACAGTTCGCCTTGAATTTGCTCTTCGGTGACTTCTCCGCGCTTTAACGCCGCCGTTGCCGTGCCCGTACCTAAAGCTTTCGTTAAAATCAAATGATCTGAGACGCGAGCTCCGGCATTGGTCCAAATTTTTTTAGGATGCACGTAACCCGTGACGGACAGTCCAAACTTCAAAGTGTCGTCATCGATTGAATGCCCACCTACTAAACAGGCTTTAGCTTCAGCAATTTTATCGCAGGCGCCCTGCAAGACATCAGCAATAACTTTCTGCGAAAATGTAGCTAATGGAAAAGCTAGTACCGCTAAGGCCGTGCGCGGAATCCCGCCCATTGCGTAGACATCACTTAAAGCATTCGCGGCCGCAATTTGGCCAAATAAATAAGGGGAATCCACAATCGGAGTAAAAAAATCAATCGTTTGCACCAAAGCAATTTCCGGCGTCACTTCGATGATCGCCGCATCATCCATTAATCCGCCGTCGACTAAAATATCATTTCTTTTTGGTGGAAATTGCACCTGAGAAAGAATTTGGCGCAGCTCGATTGCGGGAACTTTTGCGGCGCAGCCACCTTTTTGAACTGTTTGGGTAAGACGAATGGATTCTGACATTCGCATTTTATTGCACAGAACCGGGTCTTCAGGCAACCTCAACCTCAGATGCAAACTCTAAAATCCTGGCTGACGGTCATTTTTTCGGCGGCCGCTGTCGGCACCTTGATTCGTCTTGTTTTTTTCGTGCTCTTAGCGCCCAGAAACCTATTGGAATTGGCGGACACGACGCCTTATCTAGAAATTTTTCAGGCCTTCCTTTTAGGCCTTAGATTTGACCTCAGCGCTATCTGCTATCTGACTTTAGTTTTCTGGCTGGTTAGCCTGGTCGCATCGAAAAAGTTTTCACTCAGGATCTGGAAAATACTTTTTGGCTTTTGGGCATTCTTATTGGTTGTCGATATTGGTTATTTTTCATTTTATAATGACCGCATTAATATTCTTATCTTTGGAATCATCGAAGACGACACATGGGCTTTAGTTAAAACCTTTTGGAAAAACTATCCGGTGTTGTGGATCCTTTTTGCGATCTACTTGATTATTCAATTTCTTAATTGGCAGATTCGCCGCCAGTTTCCCCTTGGAAAAAGCGAACGCATTTCAAGCTTCGGCACACGCCTTTTAGTCGCACTGCTTTTAGCTCTGGGGGCACGCGGCACATTTGATTTATTTCCGCTTGGGGATCACGACACGGTTGTTTCCAGTGTTCCTTTTTTGAATACTTTAAGCTTTGGGACCGCTCATTCTTTTTCAAGGGCTATTCAGCTGAAACGAGAACAGCTTAAAATGGGCTCTTCGAAATGGAATGCAAATCTCAAAGAGTTTGGTTATTTAGACCACGAAGACCAAGCTTTTACGGATTATTTTGAAAAAAAGATTCCCTCGGGCCAATCGCGTTTCGCACTTTTAAAAAATGCGACAGCATTAAATTTAAACTCGGCAAAAATGCCACATGTCGTTCTGGTAGTTATGGAAAGCTGGGGATATTATGGGCTGCAGTTTCAACAGCCCGATTTTGACCTGGTCGGCGGAATGAAAAAGTATTTTAAGAACGACTTCGTTAATTTTAATTTCTTATCTTCGACACCTGCGACTACGGGATCCTTAAGTTGTCTTTTGAGCGGACTACCGCAAAGAACGATTAGCCCCTTTTTGACTGAAAGTGATTATTTACAAACGTCTTTTAGCACGTCTCCGGCCGTGATTTATAAAATACAGGGTTACACCACTCGCTTCATTTACGGCGGAAATCCCGGGTGGCGCGACATGAACAAGTTTGCTTTAGCGCAGGGTTTTGATTCCGTTGCGGGTGATGTCGATATTGAAAAAAAATTAAAAGAACATCAACTTCACTTGGTCGGCAGACACGACTGGGGGGTCTTTGATGAAGATGTTTTTAAATATGTTCAGTTTCTTTTAGCCGAGGCCAAAACACCGCAACTTCTGGTTGTCATGACGACCACCAATCACCCGCCCTTCGAACTTCCTGCAGATGCAGCTAAAGCCAATTTGAATTTGGATAAATTTCCAGAAAAGCAGCTTTTAATAGATCCAAATCTTGCCGAAAAAAGGTTTTTAACGTTTCGGTATTCATCCGATGCCTTAGCGAATTTCTTAGATGAGATCAAAAAAGAACCCGCGTTAGAATCATCAGCCATTGTTGCAGCCACCGGAGATCACACGTTCTGGATTAAAAATTTTTCGAACAGCGAAACCTTTATCAAATCGGCCGTGCCTTTTTTTATTTCTTTACCCAAAGAATTAAGCGATCAAGTGACTCCAGCTCAGCGCGAAAGCTTTACGTCTTCGTTTGGCAGCCATCAGGATATTTGGCCGACACTTTACGAACTCAGCTTTCGCCAATCCAGCTATGAAAGTTTCGGGCGCGCCCTTTGGTTTCAACCGGAAGCTAGCTTTGCCTTAACTTTCGATCGCTTGATTTATAACCAAAATCGCGGAGTTTTCGTGACTTCGGCGAATCAATTTTCCAGTCTTCAAGCCGCTCCGAGATTAGGATTTCTTCCGACGGAAAAGGCCTTAGATGCAGATCATCAACTCGCCCAAAAGTACCGCGCGCTTATGGGAGCTCTTGACTCTTACCTTTATCATTCTAAGATGACGCCATGAGAATTTTAGTCGTCGAAGATCAGCCAAAAACCGCGCAGTTTCTAAAAAAAGGTTTTAATGAGGTTGGCTATTCGGTAGATATCGCCGAAAGCGGCTCAGCAGCCGAGTCCTATCTAGCCAGTAGCGAATACGATCTGGTCATTCTAGACGTCATGCTGCCCGATCAAAGTGGAATTGATACGGCTCGACACATTCGCCGTGACGGTTATATGGGACCGTTAATGATGCTGACGGCACTTTCTACGACGAAGGATAAAGTCCACGGACTAGATGCTGGAGCCGATGATTACTTAACAAAACCTTTTTCTTTCGATGAACTTTTAGCCCGCGTGCGCGCTTTACTACGACGGAACAGCAGTAAAGCGGGAATGAATTCAATCTTAAAATATTCTGAAGTCGAAATGGATTTAGTGCACCGTAAAGTGACTCGTCAGGGTAAAGAAATATCTTTAACGGCCAAGGAATTTTCCTTGCTAGAGTATTTTATGCGCAATCCTGAGCGGCCCTTAGGCCGAACTTCAATTGCCGAACATGTGTGGGATATTTCTTTTGATTCGGAAAGTAATGTGATCGACGTTTACGTGAACCTGCTTCGTAAAAAAATCGATGCCAGTTTTAATAAAAAGTTAATTCAAACGGTGGTGGGTGTTGGTTACGTTCTTAAAGAAAATTAGTCTTCGTACCCGCCTGACCGTCTTATTTGCGGTGATCTTCGGAACAACGACCATTTTATTTTCTGGATTTCTTTACTATTTCCTTAACGATTCTTTGGCTCAAGATTTTGACGATGCTTTATACAATTATGCGATCGACGTTTCTCGAACAATCGAAGTCGGCAAAAAGAATGATTTGCTATTTCCGCCTCTGAAAGTGGATGAAGGAAAGATATTTCCGTTTGCTTCGGGAACATCGTTGATTCAAGTGCAGCACGCCTCGGGTAAAATATTAGCGCAAAGTGGAGAATTCGGAAATTTTAAATTTCCCTACGAGAAAGATTTTAAAAAAATTCTGCACGGGCAAGATTCCTCTTATCGGACTTTGTCAAATACCAGTGGTTTACCTGACGCCGAGGCCGACTCTTACCGCTTAATTACATTTCCATTAGATAGTGTTGATGCTCCAGATTTGTTTTTACAGATTGCAGTTCCCATGACGACGTTTGAAAAGCAGCTGGCCAGCTTAGAAAGAATTATTAAATTTGGTTTGCCGGCCGTGCTTTTAATTGCGGTTTTTTCGGGACTTTATTTTGCCGCACGGGCTTTACAACCCGTAAAAGATATTACCGAGAAAACGTTACAGATCGATGCCTCGGATTTAACTCAACGAGTTCCAATTCCTAAATCGAAGGATGAAATTCAAAAGCTTGCGGAAACCCAAAATGCGATGCTTGATCGCATAGAAAAAGCTTTCAAATCACAAGAGCGCTTTATCGCGGATGCGTCTCACCAACTGCTGACTCCGCTAACGATATTACGCGGAGAAATTGAAATTCAGCAAAAAACAAACTCACCAGATCCAGAATTTTTATCCAGCGCACTTCAAGAGGTCGAAAACCTTTCTAAAATTGTCAAAGACATGCTTTTACTAGCCCGTATCGATGCGGGAATTGGTGCCATGAATTTTTCAGAGATTGAACTGGATGAAATTTTGATCGGGGTGATTGCCAGATTACAAAAATTAGCGATCAATAAAAATATTCATATTAAGTTCGATATTATCGAAAATTCAGGCCCACCCCATGTCAACGGGGACTCTGATTTATTAGCTAATTTATTTTATAATCTGATTGAAAATGCGATCAAATATTCTACGAATGATGCCCCCATTCTGATTCGTCTTATTTGGAATCAAAACCAAACGGTCGTTGAAATTGAAGACAAAGGCCCCGGCATCTCGCCTGAGAATCAAAAAATTATCTTTGAACGCTTCAGCCGCTTAGCTCCGAGCGGTCCGACACAGGGTTTTGGCCTGGGATTGGCCATTGCCTACAAGATTGCGAAACTACATAATGCCGAGCTAGGGATTCAGAATAAGACAACCCCGGGCACTTTATTTGTCTTTAAGGTCAATAATCTCGCTGTGGGCCAACGGGCATAACTGTAGAAAAAACAAACACTTAACAGATCCAGCGGAATTAATTTTTTTTAATCTGCAATTCATATCTCCTGAATGTAGGGGTGTTATTCTTTTTTAAACAAAAGATTCAAAGACAATAATGTCTTTATCAAATAGGGAGATCTCATGAAATTAATGACAATCATCGCTGCTTTAGCATTTTCTTTCGTAGTAAACGCTGCTGAACCAACAGCTCCTGCTGCTGCTGCTCCAACTGCACCTGCTGCATCTGCTGAAATGAAAAAAGATGACAAAGCTATGATGAAAAAAGAGAAAAAAGCTAAAAAATCTAAAAAAGCTAAAAAATCTACTGAAGAGAAGCACTAGTTAATAATGTTTGAGCATTTTGCTCAAGCTTCGTAAAAGGGTAACTTCGGTTACCCTTTTTTTTGTTCCTAGTGATCAACAGGTCTATTTTTTAAGTACTTCCGCAATCCACGACGAAAAATAACTGACCGTTGTGTAAATTCCAAAGCTACGGCAAGCGGAGTCTCCGCGACTGGTAATTCCTGCCAATTGAAGCTCACCGCCCACGGTGACGAATGCGGGCCCACCCGAGTCTCCACTGCAGCTTCCTGCAGATGTTTCTTCTGTTTGAAATTCTGATTGACCCACAAATTTTGTGAAGGGAACAGCCGCTACTTTCAGGATATCTTCATACTTATTTTTTTCGTTAGCCCCAAATCCCGCAAGTTGAACTGTAGACGCAGATCCAAAAGAATTTCTTTCTGCAATAGGAACGGGACTGAAGCCCGGAGGCAAACCGCCTACAAATTCAAGTAGTAAAATGTCATTGTCGTCGTAAGAAAAAAGCGTTCCACAAGAATTCTTGCAGTAATCCGGATGTGCGGTTGCCGCAATCACGGCGCGAAATACAAAATTTTCCTGACTAGTTCCGAAATAGACTTTCCCGTTTGCCACTTCATTAAGGCAGTGAGCCGCGGTAATAACATGTCGACTGTCAATGATCACTCCGGAACACATGATCTCGGATTGACCTAAACCGACCGTGTGCTGAGAGTAATTTTCTCCGTGACGAACGGGACGCCCGTTGACTATTTCAATAGTGGTATCGGCGACTGCTAAAACAGAAAAACCGGTCACGTAAATTAACAATATTAATTTAAAAAGCCATTTTGTTGATTTCATCTTGGTGCCCCTCCAGCTGTAAAAAAGCTAGCATGCAAAACGATGAATCTAAAATAAAAAAAGACATTTCTAAAAAATAATTTTCTAAAAATGTCTTGATTGATGCTGTTACTTTTTAAGCAACTGTTGAAATAATTTTGAACTACAAAAATTTGTAAGCTTTTGAAAACACGCTTTTCTTTGAGCTGAGGTGATTGTGCTAGTCTGATTTGCTTTAGTTTCGCTTGGTGATAATTTCTCTAAAGCATATTGATAGATATCACAACTGCAGTCTGAGTCACATGACTTCATTAGTGACTTGATCTGACCCACTTGGCTTTTCAAGTTGGTCACACGATTATCAATTAAGCTTTGTAGCTTCTGTGAGGCCTGACTCACCTGAATGGATGTCAGACCACAGTTACTTTTTTTATTAGCTCCGACCGCATCCATTTCTACCAAAAGAGCATTCGAGGCGCGCGCTAGCTCGGGTAGCTTCCAGGATGCGTTAGCATAGGACGAGATAAGAATTAGGGAAAGTATTAAGCTTTTCATATTATGGCGATGTGTACGCGGGGTATTGACCTAACCCGCGAACTTCCGTGACGATTTCTGGTAGTGGTTTCACTTGGTACCCTTTTTCCTTTATATAACCTGTCAGCAGTTTAAAAGCCGCTACGGATTGAGGATGAATATCATGAAAAAGTACTATTCCATGATTTAGAACTTCCATCTGTTTTTTTGCCCGCTCGAAAACAGTTTGCGGATTTTTATCTTGCCAGTCTAGGCTATCAACATTCCAAAATACGTGCAGGGCATTTCGCTTGGCAATCATTTGTCGAATTGTTGAATTACTTCCGCCACAAGCTCCGTACGGACATCGAAAAAATGTTGCCGGTCGACCGACCTGCTTTTCATACACATCTAAAGCGTCATTAATTTCGTGATTCCAACCTGCTTGATTTAACGTCGGTAGGTTCGGATGAGTGAACGAGTGACAAGCGCGATTAAAACCCAATTGCCCGGCTTGGTTCACAAGTTGCGGATATTTTAAAATGTTTTGAGCTAACCAAAAAAATGTTCCAACCATGTGGTTATCTTGCAAAATTTGAAACATCTCTGCCGTATGCGTCGGGTGTGGACCGTCGTCGAAGGTCACGGCCCATGTATTTGTCGGAAAATGATTTCCCGTAATCTGGCCCGGGCCTGCAGGATCTGGGTAAAGGACATCCAAAGCTTGGGGTTTTCTGGCGACGTCATCACCCCAAATTTGCAATTCCTCTTGTTCTAAATTAGAGCGCTTCTCTGAGAACTCTACCCATTCTTTCGCGATGAAAGAATCAAATAAGGTTTGCTTACGCTGTTGCGCGTACTTCAGACTTTGCTGAAAAGCGGCAGCACGGACGCCAGAGGTGGCCTCGGAATATTTTTTAAATGAAGGAATTAAAATAGCTTTTTTATTCTGGCTCTTTAATGATTCTGCGAATTCATGATTCACATCCTGTAAATCTTGCGCCAAAGAAATAATGGCTGAACGGTCACCATTTTTCCAGCCGCGATCTAAACCTTTCGAAACATTCGTGACAATCCACTGGCAGGCGCGGTGATACTCAGAGCTAGAATCGTTAGCGTGAGTTAATGCTAGCTCATAAATTCCTAAAATTTCGTGTAAATTTCTTTCCGAAAATTCCCAGGCGATGCGCATTTCGTAACTTGCCTTCACGAAGCGGGCTTTGTCTTCTGCTTTCAGTTCAATCTTTTCTGTTTTTAAGTGATAAAGCTTTCCGAGCTCTTCATCAAAATTGTTAAGAAGTCCTTGGGCGATATAAAAAAAATCACGATGACTTTCTAAATATTTTCCTACGCGGCGTGAACGATCTGCGTCGGTTGGTTCATTCATCATGGATTTAAAAGAGTTTGAAATCTTTTCGTTGATGTCCATCGCATAAATTTCTGTGGTTTGCTGCGGCTCCCGGACCGACGACATTTCTGGTTTCTGAAGCATCGAACAACTCCAAACTAAAAGACCCACGATCACCACTATCATTTTTCTCATACAAGTTCCTTCGCTTAAATTGATTCTTTGATTTGGCTGTATAAGCCTAGTCAAATTTTATTATTTCATGGTTTCTGTCGATTTCTATCGTAGCAGAAGTTGCTAGAACTAAAACAAGACTTTTGTCCAAATTCCCAGGGGCTTAACTAGCGTGTTAGGCTTGAGGAAATACTGCTGCAGATCGGATACACATGAAATTCATTCCTTTAATTTTCCTCGCTATGGCGCTTAGCGCGCACGCTGAAAATCTTCACCCGTCTGTTTATTACATCACACAATCAAGCACTGATAGAGAAAACTGCTCAACGATGAAGAATTTAATCGATAGTAAAAGCCAGACCTTAGCACAAGTCTGCAAAGATTTTTATAAAAAATGTGTTCTTGAAGGAACGTGCTTGATTACCCAAGGCGACAAGAATTTCATTCTGAACTATTCAGAAACTATTCAAGATATTCCGCGATTTACTTTAAACGATGCCACCCGTTGCCCGTTCGGAGTCGGCGTCGATGAAATATGCCTGGATCCCTTTTACACGGTGGCTGCAGATTTGAAATATCATAAGGCCGGGGATGTTTTGTACGTGGATAAATTAAAAGGTTTAAAATTACCAAACAATGACGTTCATAACGGTTATGTGATTGTGCGCGACCGCGGCGGCGGAATCAAGGGGCCCAATCGCTTTGATTTTTTTACCGGAATATTTCGTTACACAGATCCTAAAAATACGATGTCGCAAGAGGGTTTTTCGTCGACACTGAACAGCTATAAGTACCAAAAAATTTGGGGCTCTAAAGCGGATGAGGTCAGAAAAGATAGAAATTTCCCCCTGCTTCCCTTACCTACTACTTTTGGATCTTTAATAGGAAAATAACAACTTGAAACTTACTTTATCGAGTGATCAATCCAAAGTTATTTTATTAGAAGCCAAACTTTTGCAGCTTTCGCAACAGCAGAGATTGTTTCGCGGATTTAAAAAATTTGGATTTTTCTTTTTTGCAGCGGTCTTTTCCATTTTCATTCCCGTACTGCACTTTTTTTTAGTGCCTGCTTTTAGCATCTTATGTTTCTTTAAATTTTATAAAGAATACCAAGTAAAATACTTTCTTGAGGCCAATCCCCCGATGTGCTTGAGCTGCCAACAACAGATGAAGGCCACTTATTATTTAGACGAAAATCGCCAAGTTGATTGCGACACGTGTTTCGCAAGATATCTTTTAAGCAGCAACTAACTAACCGTAAAAAAGAACAAGCCGAGTGAATTGATTAAAAATAAAAATATATTCCACTGAACTTATCCGAACTCAGCCCCCGCTCTAACACCTACCCGCACTTAACGCCTCCTCAGCGCTTCCTACCCCTTGCACCGTCCATCGCTTAACAAGCTTTTGGGGGTATCGGTCACATGAAACAATTAGTCTTTAAATCAACTCCGTGGAAACACCGTCTAAGCCACGGCGGGGAACTACGAAAAC
>JAYTHR010000486.1:0-2902 GCA_043732425.1 Bdellovibrionales bacterium | reverse complement strand
TTAAACGATTTTCTTTTTCCTCTAACGAATCAGCATCTAAGTTAATTTTCTTAAGGTCTTTGCGAATTTCGTAAATCATATCGTCAATAATCGATTGGGCTTCGCTTAAGCGAGTTACCTTTTCGGTAATTTGCGGAGCCACGGCCGACAGTTCCAAAGATTTTTTCTGAATCATCTTCAGGCGACTAGTGATCGAATCGTCTTCGGTGTAAATCAATTCTTCGCACTGATCAACAAACTGCAAAATGCGGTGCGAGCCTTTCATTTGCTTAATATCATTTTCAAGTTCTCCGTCAGCCACGGGGTCCAAATTCACCGATTCCAACTCTTGAAACTGAAATTTTAGAAAATCAAGTTGCTGTAATTTATTTTGCGCTTGTTTTTCAAATTCAGCAATTTCATGACGTAACTTTTGTAACGTCACAAATTTCTCTTCGTAAACTTTACGCTTGTCCCAATGACCTGCGTATTGGTCTAACAAATCAAGGTGATACGATTTTGACAACAGATTTCTGTTGTCGTGCTGTCCGGTCATTTCGATCAACGGTGCGTTCGGTCCAGTAACTTCAATCATGGGGGCGACGATTTCTCGAAGTTGATTGAGCGTACTTAAACTACCGTTCAGATAAACTTTTGATTTATCTCCGGCGGCAATTACACGGCGAACTATTAACTGCTGATCATCACAATCAATACCGGCATCTAGTAATTTCTTTTTAATGTCCGCGCGTTTTTTTAAACTGAAAGATCCTTCAACGACTGCCTGCTGCGCCCCGGTTCGAATAATATCGGCCGATGCTTTTTCACCCATCAGTAAGGCAAGACTTTTAAGTAAAACGGATTTTCCCGATCCAGTTTCCCCAGATAAAATATTCAGTCCGTTTTGAAATTCAATATGAAGTGAATCGATGATAGCGAATTGGGATACTTTAAGTTCCTGTAACATAGCGATCTCCGAATTTTAGTTTTTCTTTTAATAATTTAAAAAAGTTATGTCCTGGTTTTCGTAACATCAAATGATCCGTTTTACATCGCGTGACGTGAACTTCATCTTCTTGAGACAATTCAATTACTTTTTGACCATCTACAATCAAATGAGCCACGCTGGTCTGCTGATCTAATTTTACGACGAGCGCCTTGTCGTCCGGAAAAATAAAAGGCCGCGACGTCAACGAATGCGGCGCTACGGCCGTTACGACCCAAGCTTTCACATCCGGATGAAGAATTGGACCCCCGGCAGCTAAATTGTAAGCGGTAGAACCCGTGGGACTAGAAATAATTAATCCGTCGGCTTTGAAATGATTAACTAAAGCTTTATCAAAAAATAAAGATGTGCTTATCAATTGAGAAAACGAACCCCTTTCAATCACGACATCATTCAAGGCCTCAAAAGAAACACGACGACCAGATTTTAAGTGAACTTGAACTTGTAACCGCGCCCGCGTGTGGATAATCATTTTATTTTGCAATGTTTGATCAACTGTTGCAAAAACTTCGTCTACCGAATGCGCCGTTAAAAAACCCAGAAAGCCCATGTTGAAGCCTAAAATCGGAACCGAATGGCCTTTCAGCAGCCGTACGGCGCGAAGGTAGGTTCCGTCTCCGCCAAGGACAATCACTAAAGCCATTTCTTTTAGCTCATTAGAACTGATTAGAAGTTCAGTGTCTGGAAGCTGTTTCTGCTCCGGGGCGGTAAATACTTTATAACGTTTCGCCTTCAGCCGCGTCGTTAACTTTTTAGCTATTTTAACTGCAGCTGGCGAGTGCAAGCGATACACGATCGCAACACTTTTCTTATTTTTTAACGTGAGCTTTCGTTCCAACATTAAATAAGCCCGTCCCGACGTAGTAATGAATTAGGATCGGGTTCACGACCGCGAAATTCTTTGTAAAGATCCATCGGGTGCGCGGTTCCACCACGGCTTAAGATGCTGTTTTTAAATTTTGTCGCGACTTCGCGGTTAAAAAGACCTTTTTCTTTAAAGTACTCGAAAGCATCAGCATCAAGCACTTCAGCCCATTTATACGAATAGTATCCGGCGGCATACCCTCCGCCGAAAATATGACCGAAGCTACATGATTTGTTTGATCCAGGTTCCTTTGGTAGCAGTCGTGTAAAATCATCGACGTCAGTTTCAAACTTGTCGATATCTGTAATATCTTTTGGATTGGTCGTGTGCCACTTCATATCTAACCAAGCATAAGAAAGTTGGCGTAGGCTCATCCATCCAGATTGAAAATTTGCCGCTTTTTTTATTTTTTGTACAAGTTCAGCAGGAATGGGCTCGTTGGTTTCAAAATGGCGCGCGAATAAATCTAAACTTTCTTTTTCTCCGGTCCAATTTTCCATCATCTGTGATGGAAGCTCAACGAAATCCCAGTAGACATTCGTACCGGCTAAACTGCGGTAAGTGCACTTTGATAAAAGACCATGAAGAGCATGGCCAAACTCATGAAATAAAGTCTGTACTTCGTCATAGCTCAGTAATGACGGTTTCGTTGCCGTTGGTTTCGTGAAGTTACAAACGATACTCACGTGGGGACGTTTCACTTGGCTATTCCAAAGTCCTTGCTCCCGAAAGCTAGTCATCCAAGCGCCACCTTTTTTGGTTTCGCGTGGAAAAAAATCCATATAAAAAAGACCAATATAATCTTTTGTAATTTCGTCGTGAACTTCAAAAGTTTTGACGTCAGGATGATAAACCGGAATCCCCGTAATTGGCTTAAAAGTCAGACCAAAAAGTTTTTGTGCATGGGAAAAAACCCCATCGATGACATTCTCTAGTTTAAAGTAAGGACGTAATTCTTCTTCGTTAAATGCGTATTTTTTTTCTTTTAACTTTTCGGAGTAATACCCAAAATCCCATGGCTTAATTTCCGTAACGCCTTCAAGCTCGTGACG
>JAYTHR010000485.1:0-9621 GCA_043732425.1 Bdellovibrionales bacterium | reverse complement strand
GACTAATTGTTTCATGTGACCGATACCCCCAAAAGCTTTTAAGAGATGGACGGTGCAAGGGGTAGGACGCGCTGAGGAGGCGTTAAGTGCGGGTAGGTGTTAGAGCGGGGGCTGAGTTCGGAGTTCGAAAAAAATGAGCAAGGAAAAAGTCAGGAACACGTTCGAGATACCTTCCGCAACTAAGAGAAGCGAAATTAGCCATTAATAAAATTAAACTATAAGGTAACCTTTTTTCCTTCGGCCCAGAATTTTGAAGCCTCGACGAGACCTGAAAGGACCGAGTGAAAGTGGGACTGAGTTTGGAGGCGATGGGCGCCAAATCTTTTTTCGAATTCGGCTTGAATAAAGGGGACTTTGGCGGTCCCACCGGTGAGGCAAACTAAATCGATTTTGTCATTCGTTAACTGCGCCGATTGAAGACAGCGATCAAGCGCTGCAAAAATTTTTTCTTTGGTCGGCCGAGACCATGTCAAAAAATTATCTTTAGAAAAAAGTTCTGAGATTTGCAAACCGGGGTAATCAAAACTAAAAAGCGACTGTTCCTGCCCCGATAGATCGCGCTTGGTGTTTTCAATTTTCTCAAAAAACGGAAATATTTGCTGGTCTTCAATCAAAATAAACAAGCGGTCGATGGCTTGCTGATCAAGTGGTGTCAGTGAACTTTTTCTGACCTCGCGGATAAATTCGTAAGTGTCTTTTTCTTTTAAGTGAACGGTGTGCGCCGGATGATTCAACCTTTGAACGATGGAAGGGGGCATCGTTAAAATATTACTTCCTAGCGGCAAACGATAGCGGGACTTCGCACCAAAATAATCGTTCAGCTTATGGCTCATAAACAGACTGTCTAACGAATCACCGGCCAACGGGCAGCCGTCGATGGCCAACACATCATCAGCCGAAAAATCTTCGGGACGAAGTTTAATAACGGTAAAGTCAGAAGTTCCTCCGCCAAAATCCGCAATCAAGACAATTTTTTCTTGGGCTATTTGCCGGCGATAATCAAAGGCAGCGGCAAGAGGTTCAGGAATAAATTGCACTTCGTCAAACCCGGCAGCAAAAGCGGCTTTCTGCATGCGGTGCAGAGCAAACTGATCGCTGACGGGATCCATCGAATACCGAGCAGGTCTTCCGATGACGGCTTTTGTAACAGAAATTCCTAAATTCTTTTCGGCTCTTTTTTTAAGTTCAATTAAGAAAATACTAATTAAACTTTCTAAAGTCAGAATCCGCTGGTCAATCACAGTACCTAAATAACTTTGATTTGGTAAATGAGATTTGAAGGATCGAAATAAGCGCCCCTCCATATCGTGCTGTAAGTATTCCGCAATCGCCTCGACGCCGTAAAAACAGCGATCCGCATTTGGAAAATACAACAGAGTTCTCATGACGGTCGGGTCACTGGCGCGTGGATCTAGGGAAAATGCATCCATGCGCTGGCCGTCGTGAAAGGCACCAACGAGCGAATTACTTGTTCCAAAATCTATGGCAAGAATCGATTCTGACATCTGACTTTACTCCGGAAGTAAAATCGTTTTTTTGCCTGAAGCCGAGATGATATCGATTTGTGGAAAGTTCAACTGATTCATTTGGGCAGGGTTACGAAAAATTAATACTGAACCTGGATTAGATCCCCCTTCCGGAGGCATTCCGTTATCAATTTTTACTAAGTGGCCCTGCTGAAGCGCTGCGGATCGCCCCTGAACGTTAAATGCTTTGGGTTGGTGACCAAAAACAACTCCGAAGAAACCGGCTTTCTGCAAATTAGCAATGACTTGTGCCGCATTAGATTCCCATTTTTTAGCTTCAAGCACAGAGTTTGATCCCAAAATAAAATCATCTGCGTAATTTTGAATTTCTAATAGGGCTTGCGCTTTCTGACTAAACTGATCCCAAGAAAGTTCTGGGTAAAACCCTGAATGGCAAAATAGCCAGCGACCCACTTTGAGTGCTAGAACTTCACGGTGAATAAATTGACCGCGGCTGCTTTCGTTATCCGTGATGTCGGTTAACGAAACGTGGCGCTGGTTTAATTCGGCTATAAGTTCGCCGGCTTTATCTGTCGAGCCGTTTAACAATTCTGCTTCATGATTTCCTAAAGTATGAATCAACTTTCCCTGTTTTTTTTCGGCTTGATTCTGCAAATGGATCCACAGATCTAAAACCTCTAAAGACTGAGGCCCCTTATCGATAGAGTCACCGGTAACAACAAGTAAGGAGTTTCCGGCGATCCAGTTATTTTGCGCATCGATGACCTGCGCCGCTTGCAGGTTATTAACTAGCTGTGCGTACATACCGTGAATATCGCTGACCACAATCACATTCGCAAAGATAGAAGCATCGTTAACAGAAATGACCCCTGAATTTGATTCCGCAACTTCGGAGGGGTGGCGCTCGGTCAGCGCGGGATGATGCGTGCAGCCCCAGATCACAAAAGCAAAACCACAAGCGAAAAAACAACGTAGATTGATCATCAGATTTTCCTAAATTAGAAATGAAAATAGGTTATAGGTGCCTTTTCACGGTACAAAGCCTTTAGGGGGAAGTCAAAAAAAGGTTGTAGTTGCTTAACGATTCTGTACTTTCGGTCGCAGAAAGTCCACGGCGCCTCTATCTTGAAATTAGAATGTGGTTATAAACTGACGAATCTTTTTTCAGTTTACGAAACGTTCAAAATTACCCTTGCTCAATTATGAGAAGACTAAAAAGAAAAGAATAAAAATTAATTTTTTTCACCTATTCTATTTATGAACAAAATGAAAACCGTCGAAACGTAGGGAAGAGGTTATTTATGAATATTACGAACAATAAAATTTTGTCCATCAGCTTCAAAGCCGCATTAGGTGTAATTTTGCTCAGCGCCTGCGATAAGTCAGGAAGCTCTTTCTCTGTGGGATCCACCAGTCAAAGCTTCTTGCAAAGCACTCAATCCATTGTTCAGAAAAAAATTGATATCCTTTGGGTCGTTGATAATTCAGCTTCCATGGGCCCGTTTCAACAAAAATTAGTGGCGAACTTCAATGCCTTCATTCAAGAGTTCGTTAAAAAAGGCTATGATTTTCACATAGCCGTGACCACGACGGAAGCCTATTTGTCCGGCGGTTTTTACACCAGCAACTTGTCTTACTCGGTCTTTAAAGATGGCGTTGGTACTACGCACACAGGATATTCTATTATTGATCCGACAACACCTAACATCGTACAAACTTTCACGACGAACGCGACCCAAGGTGATCAAGGAAGTGGTGATGAAAATGCATTTTCAAGTATTAAAGCCGTTTTTCAAAATCCCGCGAATGCTTCCTTTTTACGACCGGATTCATTTTTAGGAGTCATCATCTTATCTGACGAAGATGATTTTAGTGATCCGACTCGTCAGCAATACAGCTGGTCCTTGCAGGGCGGAATTCCAGACCACGATTACTTGAATCCAGGATTAGACACTGTCGATAGTTATGTGAGTTACCTGGATTCATTAACGCATTCAACGAGTCCGGCCAGCAGAAAATACAATGTGTCTGCCGTGACTGTTCTAGACAGCACCTGCTTAAACGCGCATAAAGCACAATCAGCAACAACAATAATTGGAAAGCGTTACATGGAGCTTGTTACGAAAACGGGTGGAGTCCTAGGAGACATCTGTAGTGCGGACTACGCTTCCGCATTAACGCAGATCGAGCAAAAAATTATCGAATTAAGTACGCAGTTTTTCTTATCTCGACAGCCAATTCCAAGCTCTATACGCATTGTGGTAGACAACGTACTGATTGCCGAAGACGCCGTAAATGGTTGGACTTACAATGCGCCAAACAACTCTATTACTTTTCATGGAACTGCAGTTCCGCAACAAGGTGCCGCTATATCCGTGCGCTTTGACCCGGCAACCATCGGCAGCTAAGTATTCTTGCCACCGCATCGATAGGAGCCGACAATTCGTGTCGGCATTTTTTTTTCGCCACGAAAGCCTAAAAAACTGTAAAACTTCTAGCCAGCGCCTTGTAGCTTTTGCCGAGCCTAGTTTTTGTAAAATCAAATTTATAATTTCATGCTAACGTCCCCTGAATCAGTACACGCCGTGGGGAAGACGATGACCAAAAAAATACTCATTTTAACTCTCTGTTTTGTATTCTCATTTGTTTTTTCAAAAGCAGCACTCGCATTCCACTTGGGTGATCATACGATCATTACCCAGCAAGCTTTGAAAGAATTTGAAAAGTGCTACCCGCGTATTTTTCAAAAAGAAGAGCCGTTTTTTTTGCTCACAAGTGATCTTGAAGAAGATATTAATGTTGTTCGTAAAGACCTTTTGTTTTCTCATTACTTTAATCCGGATAAAGTCTTGCCGATGTTTCGAAAAGACTCTTTAGCCAGAATAACGGATCTAGCGACAGATATTAAAAATGATCAAAATTCAATTTTACTTTACATGCATGTGGGACACGCTCTTCACCACTTGCAGGACATGTCAGTCCCTGCGCACGTGACGCCAATTACTCATGGGTTCAATGACACCTTTGAAACTTACGAAGTCAAAAAGCAAAATCTAGAATCGGGTCTTTCCTGCCAAGAGCTTGAGAAGTTAGCTCGACAAGTTCCTGCACTTTCGGAGCTTTTAGTTGCGGCCGCCCGAAATACATTAAACGAAATCGAAAAGCTAACGGTACCCATTACTCGTGTTGATAACTCCGGAACAGTTAATTTTTCTGTTCCAGGTAAGACATTTTGGCAAAGTGTGGACGGAAACGAGTTCGGGCGCTACGGGTCTTTAGGCGAGCATTTTGGAGAGATAGAAGTTTCATTTACGGGAAACATTAAAATTAAGGTCCCAGAAAAATTTTACGAAGATTTTAAAAATCATGCGCTACAAAAAGCCGTCATCAATTCCTGGATTGCTTTGTTTCAGTTTCATCACCCCGCCGGAAAAGAAAGCCAACGGACGCTTCAAACGCCCGGTATTAATCCCTTATCTTACTTTCAAATGCAGACTTTACAAAAACTGGCGCAGCTGTTTTCAATTTAAAGAACTGAGTCTAACAGGACTCAGTTCAGCTTAGGAAAAAGATCAACCTCTTTGCTGCCTATTTGGTCGTTTTCGGAACCTTTGATTCATCCACCGTAACTTCGATTTCAACGCGACGATTTTGCTGACGACCCACGGCTGATTTATTGTCGGCCACCGGAGATTCCTCGCCTTTACCTTCGGCAGTAATTGTAGATTCTGGTAGTTGATCAGCCACTAAAATATTTTTTACGGCTTGGGCGCGTTTTTTTGAAAGCTCTTGGTTTAGTTTAGCGCTGCCCACAGAATCGGTGTAGCCTTTAACCGTAAGTACATTTTCTGGATATTTTTTCATAATTTCGGCCATCTGTTTTAAATTTTCTTTTGCTATTGGCTTTAATTCCGATTTTCCCGTATCAAATAAAATATCACTTTTTAATTTTGTAACCAAGCCTTGTTCGGTTCTTTTGGTTTCCGCGATCCGCTCGAGCTCTTTAGCTTGTTTATCCATACGGTTACCAATCACGCTGCCAAGGGCTCCGCCGAAGGCTCCGCCAATAAGGGCGCCTTTTTCACGGCTTCCACTTTGATTGCCGATAATAACTCCGGCAATGGCTCCGGCGCCGACGCCAATGGCGGCTCCGCGGCCGGTATTCTTGTAGTCAGAAGAACAGCCTGTGGTCAGAAACAACAAAGAGAGTAGGGAAGCGAATAAAATAATTAACGTTTTCATGATGAACTCCTTCGAAAAAATTTAAACATTACAAAGCCGTAAATAAAATGCATTTCATTTCAAAAAGTTTTTTCTTAAGAAAGTTTAACTAGTCTGACTAGTGCCCTGTTGGCAAATCGACAGTCATATTAAACACCAAAGCGTTCGGACGAGAATCTTTGCTATCCAGGCAAAAATAACCGACGCGTTCAAACTGGTAACGTTCTTTTAATGTGGCATTTTGCAAACTGGTTTCAATTTTAGCATTTTTTATGACACGAAAAGATTCAGGATTTAAATTCGATTTAAAATCTTTTCCTTCTGCTACATTTTCAGGATCTGGAACATTAAATAAGCGTCCGTAAATACGAACTTCCGCATTCAAGCAGCGGCTGGCCGAGACCCAGTGGACGATCCCTTTAATTTTTCGCCCGTCAGACGTGGGTTTTCCGCCCAATGTCGCGCTATCATAATCGCAGCGTAATTCTTTGATCGCCCCAGACGCATCTTTAATAATTTCTTTACACTTAATCACGTAGGCGTTACGAAGGCGAACTTCCTTACCCACGGATAATCTAAAAAAATCAGCTGTTGGATTTTCCATAAAATCGGCGACATCAATAAAAATTTCGCGGGTAAAGTACAAAGTTCTTTTTCCAAGTTCGGGCTTTTTCGGATGAATTGCGGTCTGCACTTCTTCGCAGTGCTCTTGCGGAACATTTTCGATCACAACTTTAATCGGATTTAAAACCGCCATGGCTCGGTGAGCCACTTCATCCAGATGTTCTCGAGCGCAGTTTTCTAAAATTTCAAAATCAATCAAGCTTTCTGCTTTTGCCACGCCGATGCGTTTCGCGAACAAATGAATCGATTCGGGGGTGTAACCGCGGCGGCGAATTCCACAAATGGTGGGCATGCGTGGATCGTCCCAGCCCGCCATCAGACCTTCTTTTACAAGTTGTAAAAGTTTTCTTTTACTCATGACCAAATAAGTCATGTTCATGCGCGCAAATTCGTACTGCTTTGGATTTCCCGGAGTCGGAATATTTTCAATACACCAATCATAAAACGGGCGATGATCCTGGAATTCTAAAGTACAGATGGAATGCGTGATTTTCTCAATCGCATCCGATAAGGGGTGAGCATAATCATACATTGGATAAATACACCACTGGTTCCCGGTGCGATGATGTTTTACTTTTCGAATGCGGTAAAGTAGGGGATCTCTCATATTCATATTCGGCGATTTCATGTCAATCTTCGCGCGAAGAACGTGTTCTCCTTCGGCGAATTCTCCCGCCTTCATGCGGCGAAATAAATCTAAATTTTCTTCAGCACTGCGATTGCGGAAAGGACTTTCTTTTCCCGGAGTCGTAAAATCGCCGCGGTACTGGCGAAGTTCCTCTTCCTTTAAGCTGCACACGTAGGCTTTGCCTTCCTGAATAAGGTATTCGGCCCAGTCGTAAAGCTGTTGAAAATAATCCGAAGCGAAATAAAGATGCTCGTTCCAATCAAATCCCAACCACTTGATGTCTTCTTGAATCGACTGCACGTACTCGACATCTTCCGTTTCGGGATTGGTATCATCGAAGCGTAAGTGACAACGGCCCTGATAATCTCGAGCTAAGCCAAAATTAAGACAAATCGACTTCGCATGGCCTAAATGCAAATAACCATTCGGTTCGGGCGGAAACCGCGTGACCACGGGACCCTTAATTTTTTGCGTTTCAATATCTTTTTCGATGATTTGTTTTAAAAAATTAGCGCCTTCGTGCGGAATTTTAGCCGAAGTTTTGTTGGCGGTATTTGCGGCCGGCGGTGGATTGGTTGAATTCATTTTTCCTCGTTCTCTGAAAAGCAATTTTTATCGAAAATCATTTTATTTGTACATCACTTTCGCTTCCTCCGGCAACTGGCTTAGACCACAAAACGGGACAGCGCCACACGGAACCTTTTGCCACAATGGAATGAATATTAATTAACTGAGTTGCCCCGTTATTTGCTGACGCTAGGACGGGCAGATTTCGATCTGCCTTTTCAATTTGCGCTGGCGTTAATCCATCAATGTGATCAATCCAAGTTCCCAAATTCACATACCTAGCGGTCGAATCTAACTCGTGAGTATGGCCCGAAACAATAACGGCGTCTTGAAGCTGGGGATTATTTCGAATCAGTTCGGCAAGCAGCTTCTCTGAGCCCACGCGGGCTTGGCGAATGATATTGGCCTCTTTGGGTAAAATGGCACGCACGCGTTTGGGCGTTATTTTTTCGCGGATCAGGGAAGATAGAAAAGGAAAGGAATGGCTTAAGAACCAACTGGGCACTGCGGCCGAGCCGGAAAAAAATCCATTTTTCTGTAAGAGTCTTGCAAAACCTAGCAGAACTTTTTTTAGGTTCTCGGGGCTTAAGTAAAGTTGCATTCCGGTGACGCTTTCTTCCTCGGGACGGACGGCGGGAAGTGCCGCGATCATGAGGGGGTCCACGCCCAGCATTTTCAAAGCCGGAAGCACGGCGTGATAAAGACCCGACGTAAAAATAAATCCTGGATTTTGGCAACCCTGATCCGTGCGGTTGGCCGTATCAAATTGATTTCCATGAATCACCGCCAACTGATTTTCAACTAGCGTCGTTAAACTCCACTGAATATCATCAGCGGAAACCCCCAAGACCTTTTGTAAAGCCTGACGGCCCTCTGCCTGAAGAAAATCACAATCGTGATTTCCCGGAATATAAGTCAGCTGATGATTTCGTGCTAGCTTTCGCAGCCAAGAAAAAAACAGAGGAAACATTTTTTCAGTGCTGGCGATTAAGTCTTCGGTGCTACGAATTTCAGAACATTTTTGAATCAGAACGGGATCTTGCAATTCCGGAGCAACAACTTCTTGAAAAAATTCGAGCTGACCATGGCGGCACGGAGTCATCCCCGTTAAATCAAAAATATCACCAGCAAGAATGAGTCGGTCTGAGGACTTCATCTCTTGGCATAAATGGGCAAAGGCTAATTCTTTTTCAGTATTGAAAAGAAAGGGTTCCTGCCGGTCCATAAGGTGCAAGTCGCTAATTACAAAAGTAGTCATAATTTAATCTCAATTAGAACACCTAATTAAAAATCTAGAAAGATAATAAAATTGTGCTCTGACAATTAATAATAAATCTCAACTTTTACGTCCCGGGATTTAATGAATTTTTGAAGACAGTATACATATCGCAAAATTAGTTTTCTACATACTGAAAGTGCTGCGGATAAAGCGCAATTTCAAAAAGATTAACACACAAAAGGAGATAAAGATGAAAATCTTAACAAAAAGCACTGTAATTACGCCCCTGGTGATTAGTGTCTTATTTGGTTTAACAGCTTGTACAGATAGAACTGCTGATAAAAGTAGAACAGCTGCGAATGGAAATTCAGCTTCCAATTATGCCGCGGCACCGGCTCTTCCGACAACAGCTCCAACAACAGATTCAACGACGAAACCGGAAACTGCGACGGCACCCGTAGCGGCAAAACCAGCTGGAAGCGCGGATGCGGCTGCTAAGTCTGCGCCTACAACTCAGAAAGATTCCGCAGCATCGACGACTCTTTCAGATCATCAAATAGCTAGTGTCATCAAGGATGCGAACGACGCCGAGTTCGGAGCTGGAGCGTTAGCAAAAACGCGAGCAGAAAATCCACAAGTTCGAGCTTTCGCGCGCCACATGATAGATGAGCATAAGAAAAATAATAGTGTTGAAAATGCGTTCGCGAAAAAGTGGGACGCGAGCTCTTCTGAAAACGATATTTCTAAAAATATCCGCGCCGAAGCAAGTGCAAAGTTAGCTGAGCTTGAGAAAATCAGCGGCAGTGATTTTGAACAGGCCTATATTCAGAATCAGTTGGCGATGCACAAGCAGCTTTTAGACGATTTAGATCATC
>JAYTHR010000484.1:0-2907 GCA_043732425.1 Bdellovibrionales bacterium | reverse complement strand
GACCGGAAATTTTCCATCAGTTGATCCTTTTTTATATACGACCACACAAAGTGCGTGGACGATTTGGCATCAGTGGCTAGGTTATTTTGCTTTTTATGGATTATATACTGCTGGCGGGTTTAATTTAATTATTCTTGCAAAAACCTTACTGCTTTCCGTCATGGTGATGATTCCCGCACTGTTTATAAGGCGGCCCATTGAAGTTCTGGTGTGGTCACTTTCTGTCATCCTAGCCCTTTACGGCATCAGTTTTCGCTTCATGGAGCGAACCGCATTATTCTCAGATTTTTTTATACTCCTGGTTTTACTCATCACCCTTTTAGAGTACAGAAGGCCTTCAAGATGGAAATATTTTCTTCCACTTATTTTTTTATTTTGGGTGAATTTGCATCCGGCTTTTCCGGTGGGTTGGATTCTATGTGCGCTGTTTCTTATTTTTCGTATTTCAAAATTTAAAACTAAATCGTACCAGCACTTTTTGATCCTGACCGTGATGTCGGTGTTTGTCTGTTGGATAAACCCTCAGGGATTACAGGGGTTACTTTACCCATTTAAATTCGCTGGTCAGGAAGCACAAGTTTATCGTCAGTATTACTTTGAGTGGCTTCCGACGTTGCACACCATGTACCGTTACCAGTGGCACACCTTTTTTTTAGTCCTGATGGTTCTGGTTAACTTGAGCTTGCTGGTTAAGGTTCGTAAAGCAAAGCCTCTTTTTGAAACCATTTTGAGTTTGTTTTTTATCGCCTACGGCTTCTATGCTATTCGCTTCGTTCCAACTTTTGGATTTGGTTTAGTTCTGTTAAATACCTTTTTAAGTTTTAAAATAAAGGACTTCAATTGGGTAAAGCCCTTAACGTATATAATAGCGCTTACGGCATTTTGTCTGGGAGTAAAAAATATTTTTTTTGGCTATGAAACGATCTCGGGACCTAGACACTTTGGTTTAGGTCTTGATGAAAAAGTGATTCCGGAAAAAGCGGCTCGGTTTATCATGCAGTACCCGCAAATAGGAAATGTTTTTAATTCGCATATGTTTGGTAGCTATCTAGTTTGGGCCTGGCACGACACGCGAAAAGTTTTCTACCACGGGTTTGTCACAGATATGAATTTGTTTTTAAACGAGTATGCGGCTTTTTCAAAGAATAAAGCCGTTTTTGAATCTCAGGTTGAAAAATATCAAATCAGAGCCTTTTTATTAGACCGTTTTAAAGGCAATGAAAGCTTAATTCAGATATTAACCGAAAACGCCCGGTGGGCGTTAGCCTACCAGGATGAAAGCAGTCTTATTTTTCTACCCCGGACTGGTTTAAAAGATTGAAGAAAAATGAAAAGACCCTTATAAAAGTTTAAAGAGATCCTAATTCATGAATTTACTTCAAGTCCAAAAACTTTCTAAATCTTACGGCGGCCGCTCTATCTTGCAGGAAGCCAATCTTTCCGTGAATGAGAATGAACATATCGGAATTATTGGCCCTAACGGAGCCGGCAAAACGACGCTTTTCAAAATGATCGCCGGAATTGAATCCTTCGATTCTGGCGTTATTATTAAAAAACAGGGTCTTCGTATTGGTTATTTAGAACAAGAATCAGATTGGAACTTAACGGATTCTGCGGAAGTTTATCTGCAGAATAATTGCATAAAGCCGATTTGGGATCTGAAGCAATTGGGAACGTCCCTTGGGCTGACGGAAGATCATTTTGAAAAACCGCTGTCGCAATTAAGCGGTGGCTACCGCATGCGGATGAAGCTGTTATATTTGATCGGTCAAGAACCTGATCTGATGCTTCTGGATGAACCCACGAACTTTCTGGATCTGGAAAGCATTTTAGCCCTAGAAAATTTCTTACAAGATTACAAAGGGTCATTTCTTCTTATCTCTCATGACCGTGAATTCCTGAAGCGCACGACCGAGGCCACCGTTGAAGTTGAGGCGGGTGATATTAGTAAATTTCCCGGCCACATCGAAGATTACTTCGAGCAAAAACAAAAGTTAGCCGAAATTCTTGAAGCGCAGGTCGCAAACCAAGACTTGAAAAGAAAACATATGCAAGATTTCGTTGACCGCTTTGGCTCTAAAGCTACGAAGGCGCGCCAAGCTCAAAGTCGGATCAAGCAAATTGAAAAAATGGAAAAGATCGAAATTAAGGAACTTCCGATCAAATCGAAAATAAAAATTCCTGAAGTCGTTCAGACCGGAAAAGAAGTTTTAACATTAACTCAAGCCACTTTAGGATATGAAGATAAGCCGATTCTTAGCGGCGTGGATTTAATTCTGCAACGAGCGATGAAAATCGGAGTCGTGGGTTATAACGGAGCCGGCAAATCAACGCTTCTGAAAAGTCTGGCCGGACGAATTCCCCTGTTGGCGGGCACGCACAAAGAAGGCGTTCACGTTAAAATTTCCTATTTCGCGCAGCATGTCTCTGAGGATTTAAAAAGTGAAGACACGGTTCTAGAAAGTCTGCAGCGAAAAGCCAATCCAAATATCCACGCGCAAGAAATTTTAAATATGGCCGGAGCTTTGTTATTTTCTGGTAGCGACGTCCAGAAAAAAATTAAAGTTTTATCCGGCGGAGAAAAATCACGCGTCGCCTTAGGTCAAATTTTATTACAAAAAAATCCCGTATTGATCATGGATGAACCAACAAATCACTTAGATTTTGATACCGTTGAAGCGCTTGGCTACGCGCTAGATCATTTTCAAGGGACATTAATAGTTGTGAGTCATGATCGTAGTTTTTTAAAACGAATTTCAAAACAAATTTTAGAAATTCGGGATGGCCATGTTTATGTTTATCCAGGAACCTACGATGATTACCTTTGGAGTCTTGAAAAAGGCGCTTTGAATATTCAGATGAACCAAACGGCAGGCAGTAAGAAAATAAAAAAGCAACCGCCAGTGG
>JAYTHR010000483.1:0-2911 GCA_043732425.1 Bdellovibrionales bacterium | reverse complement strand
TTTTTTCAATACTTGCAAGTCTTGCCATAAATTCCTTTTTACTTTCTAAAAGGCATACCAAGAGCCTCTAAAAGCGCTTTGCCATCGTTGTCGTTATTAGCAGTTGTACAAATTGTGATATTCATTCCACGTACTTTTTCAACTTTATCGTAATTGATTTCAGGAAAAACAATTTGCTCTTTTAACCCCATGTTGTAATTACCACGACCGTCGAAGCCTTTGCTTGGAAGCCCACGGAAGTCACGAACGCGAGGTAAGGCTAGTGTTTGTAAACGATCTAAGAAAGACCACATATTATCTCGGCGCAATGTGACTCGTACTCCGATAGGGATACCTTCTCTTAATTTGAAGTTAGAGATCGCTTTTTTAGCTTTAGTAATGACCGCTTTTTGACCCGCGATTGCAGTAATCTCTTCAACGATTCCGTTAACAAGCTTTGGGTTCTGAACAACATCACTGCTACAAACGCTGATGATGATTTTTTCTAATCTTGGAACTTGCATTGTGCTTTTGTAGCCCAATGATTTCATCAAGACCGGAACGATTTCTTTAGTATAAGTATTCTGTAAACGATTCATTTTTTCCTCACAACACTTCTGGAGCAAGAGAAACAATTTTCACAAATTGCTTAGCTCGAAGCTCTCTAGCTACGGGACCAAAAATACGAGTTCCAATTGGCTCTTTAGCCGCATTAATTAGAACCGCAGAATTATCATCAAAGCGGATATAACTTCCGTCAGCACGACGTAACTTATGAACTGTTCTTACGATGACAGCTTTAGCCACATCACCTTTTTTTACTTTAGCATTTGGAATCGCTTCTTTGATCGAAACAACAATAATATCACCGATCGAAGCAAATCTTCTTTTAGAACCGCCAAGTACTTTGATGCACATGACTTCTTTGGCTCCTGAATTATCTGCAACATTTAAACGACTTTGCATCTGTATCATATTACGCCTGCTTTACAGTCTTTAAAACAGAAGATAAAGCCCAACGCTTAGTCTTGCTTAAAGGACGAGTTTCATAAATTGTAACTGTGTCTCCGACTTTGCATTCTTGCTTTTCGTCATGAGCCTTAATTACTGAAGATTTCTTAATATATTTGCCGTATTTTTCGTGCTTGATAGTACGGTAAACTAGAACGGAAATTGTTTTTTGCATTTTGTTTGCAACAACTTCGCCTTCAAGTTCAACTCTTCTTCCACGACTAGATTCTATAGTATCTTTTGCTACTGCTTGCTTCGTCATATATTACCTTGCAGACTTTCTTACTGCCGCCGTATTAATACGCGCAATATCTCGTCTTGTTAGTCTAATTTGATGGGGGCTTGCTAACTGGCCTAGGCTGTTCTTCATGCTCATATCAAAAAGCTTCGTTGTTAACTCAGCTTTTTGCTTCGCTAACTCAGTTGCACTTTTATTTTCAATATCTTTAAAGTTCATAATTATGTTCTCTCTAAAAATTTAGTTTTAAATGGAAGCTTGTGCGCGGCTCTTAAGAAAGCTTCTTTAGCTTGCTCACGAGTGACACCATTCATTTCGAATAAAATTCTTCCTGGTAAACAACGAGCAACCCAAAATTCTGGATTACCTTTACCGCTACCCATACGAGTCTCAGCAGGCTTTTTTGTTACTGGAAGATCCGGATAAACGCGGCACCACATTTTACCACCACGTTTAATCGTTCGAGAAATCGCGATACGACCTGCCTCTAGTTGGCGCGCTGTTAAACGGCCTTCTTCTGCAGCCTGTAATCCGAAATCACCGAAATCTAAAGTTGATCCACGGTGTGCTAAACCTTTAGCACGACCAATAAATTGTTTTCTCCACTTAACGCGTTTAGGACTTAGCACGGCCGGCCTCCTGAACCTGAACTTCACGAGCAGATAAAATATCGCCCTTGTATATCCAAACTTTCATTCCAATAATTCCATAAGCAGTTTGCGCTCTTGCAGTACCGTAATCGATATCCGCACGTAATGTATGTAATGGAACTGACTTTTCATTGTACCATTCAGAACGAGCAATCTCGGCTCCATCTAAACGACCAGAAACACGAACTTTAATACCACGAACTCCACCCTTGATAGCAGCGGCAATCGCTTTTTTCAAAGCGCGTCTCCAAGAAATACGCTTCTCAAGTTGCAGAGCAATGCTTTCAGCAACGAGCTGAGCATCAGTATCTGGCTTTCGAACTTCTTGAATACTTAAGAAAACTTCGTTTGTAGTTAATTTTTGAACGTCAGCTTTTAAGGTGTCAATTCCAGTTCCCTTTTTACCGATAACAACACCAGGGCGAGCTGTGTGTATGATAACTTTAACTTTATTTCCAGCGCGCTCGAGTTCAATTTTTGCAACGCCAGCATGTTTTAATTTATCTTTGATGTAATTTCTTAATTTGATGTCTTCATGCAAGAAATCATAATAGGTTTTGCCTTTAGCATACCAACGAGAATCCCAAGTTCGGATAACACCAACACGTAGACCAATCGGATGAACTTTTTGTCCCATTATTTCTCTCCCAAGATGACGTCAATGTGGCTTAACTTTTTACGAACTCCGAAAGCACGACCTTGCGCGCGAGGGCGGAATCTTTTAAGTACGGGCCCTTGATCTACAGAAATAGATTTAATGAACAATTTGTCCATATTCATCGTTTTTTTATAGTCAGCATTTGCAACAGCTGATTCGATTAATTTTTTGATTAAGATAGCCGTTTTCTTATTCATGTAAGTTAGTGTCTTCAATGCTTCATCAACATTTTTTCCACGAACCATGTCTGCTACCAAGCGAGCCTTTTGGGCTCCAACTCTTGCATAATTTAAAGATGCTTTAGTTTCCATACATCAACCTATCGTTATTTTTTAGCTGCAGCCGGTGCTGCAGGAGCCGCTTTTTTCTCAGCGT
>JAYTHR010000482.1:0-2924 GCA_043732425.1 Bdellovibrionales bacterium | reverse complement strand
TCAGCATAAATAATTCATCCGGATTGGCCTGGGACTGCATTCTTTCTGGAACAACTTCTTCATCTAGAATTAAATTCGCAAGACCAAAAAATTTAACTCCGCGAACAAAGACTTTAGCGAAAATTCCTGTCATCCAGCTCATTTTGTACATAATGACCATCGGCTTCTGTAGCAACGCGACCATCAGTGTTGCCGTTCCGGATGCGACCAGCACGAAGTGGGCTAGACTAATCATTTTATTGGGGTCATCTTGAAGCAAAATGTACGGTGAGCGAAAGTTCTCTAACCGCGCCTGCATATTTTCCTTCGTGATCGTCGGCGCTAGTAAAATCATGAGGCGTAAGTTCGGATGTTTTTTTAGCAAGCGCCGCGCAACTTCAAGCTGAATTTCTAAAAGCTGATCCAGCTCGCCACGCCGTGATCCCGGCATCAGGGCTAGCACCCGTTCGGTCGCTTTAATCCCATATTTTTCTCGCTGCGCCGTTATTTTATTCTCGTCGAGCAAATCAGGATCGAGTTCATCCAGTAACGGATGCCCCACAAATTCGTAAGGAACATTTTTCGACTTATAAAAATTGACCTCGAACGGAAATAATAAAAAAGCTTTTACACAAAATTTCTTGATCGTTTCCACGCGACTTTTTCTCCAGGCCCAAACCTGCGGAGAAATATAATAAAAAACCTTCAGTCCAAGCGCATGCAACTTGCGGGAAAGGTAAAGATTGAATTCGGGATAGTCCATCACGATAACGACTTTTGGTTTTCGTTGACGAGCGGCTTCGACTAATAAATTAAAAATTATTTTTAATTTCGAAAAATGCGCTAAGATTTCCGCCGCGCCGACTACGGCCATTTCTTCCGATTTTCCTAAACGCTCGAACCCATTTCGTTCCATCTCGTCGGAGCCAACGCCAAAAAAATGATAATCCTTTCCTTCAGCCTTCCAGTGCTGCATTAGCTTTAAGGCATAATGGGCACTTGAGGCCTCGGCCGCGATAATCATAATTTCGGGTTTCACTTAAGCAGATCCTTTTTTCTTAACACCCAGATCGGCGACCATGTGTTCGATCAGGTCTAAGGCCGCCGTGGCCTCGCGAGCCGTTATAGCTGGTTTCGCTTTTCCTAGGACGCATTGGATGAAGTGATTTACTTCTAAGGCTAATGCATCTTGTTTTTCAATTTGGATTTTTATAATTTCGTGAAATGGATCAATCACTAACGCCTTTAAAATTTCAACTTCTAACGTCGCGGTGTTAGTCACGATGACTTCATTTTTTTTAACCAGACGGTAATTACGTACAATCTGTGGGGAGACTCGTGAATTGTTGATGGTAATCTGCAGACCGCTTTTTAATTTTAAGCGGACAGAAACGTCATCGATTGTTGGTTGAATCAGGCAACTGCCGGTAATTTCGTAACCGATAATAGGCTCGTTAAATATCCACTGCACTAAGTCGATATCATGGATTGTTAAATCATGTAAAACACTGACGTCACTACCGCGAAGACGAAACGGAGCTAGCCGATTCATTTCTAGATAAGTGGCTCCGTCTTTATTTTCTTTCAGGAATTTAAATGCAGGATTAAATCTTTCGATGTGACCCACAGAAAAAAGTGTATTGTTCGCTTCCGCAAGTTGGCAAAGCTTAAGGGCTTGCTCCGCCGTGGCCGCAATGGGCTTTTCAACAAGGACGGGAATTTTATGCGCTAAAAAAAAGGCGGCCAGTTCAAAGTGGACTTGAGTCGATGCTGCAATATGCACAAAATCAACCTGTCCCAGTAAATCTTCTTTTTTCTCGAAGGATTTAACATCTAACTTTGCCGCTACATTCTGTGAATTTTCAATCGAGAAGTCGCAGACACCGATCAGCTCGGCCTCAGGATGCGCTTTGATTTTTTGCGCGTGAAACTGTCCCAAATAGCCAACACCTACAACAGCTCCGCGTAACTTCATACGATTACTCCTCTAACGGTGAACCTGCGTTTCTTACGATTGCAATTCCACGGCTTGAATTTTTAATAAAATTTGTTAGGTAAGCGATGTTCTCAGACGGCTTGCACTCTTGCTCGATGCGTTTGTAAGCATCTTCCAAGGTTGCTGAGCCCATAATGACAATACGAATGGCTTTATGAATATTAGAAACTTCGTCCTTGGGAAAACCTTTTCGTAGAAGTCCCACTTTATTGGTCGCGCGTACGATTGCGTAATTTCCCTGGGCTCTTGAAAACGGAAGGATATCTTTATTCACGATACTGGAACCCGCAACGAACGAATTTTTTCCAATTCTAGAAAACTGATTGAAAGCACAGACTCCGCCGATGACGACGTTATCTTCAACCACACAGTGCCCACCGAAATGGGAGTTGTTCGCAATGATCACGTTATTTCCTAGTTTGCAGTCATGTCCTACGTGGGAATACGCCATAAAGTAGCAGTTGTTTCCGATGACGGTCGCTCCATCCCCTTTGCTGGTGGCAATGTTCAGTGTGGAAAATTCACGGATTACATTATTGTCGCCAATAATTAGCTTCGTGGGTTCTGCTTTGTAGCTGATATCTTGCGGTGGACCACCAATAACCGCACCCGGAGAAATATGGTTATTTTTTCCAATTTCTACGATTCCGAATCGAGATCCAATCGTCACGTGACCCTCAACAAAAGTTCCCTGACCGATTTTTACTCGGCCCTGGATATTGCAATAGGGCCCAATTTCGACATCTTCGTGCAATTCGACATCTGCAGATACGATACTGGTAGCATGTATTTTCATGGCTGATTACTTTTCTTTATCGAAAGCTTTAACCACTTCTTCAGTGATTTCAGATTCTGGAGTCGCGTAAAGAACGATCTGTGCATTCTGATTACTTTGAATAACCATGCTGATTGATTTTTCTTTCGCTATTTTTTCGATAACTTTTTTCAT
>JAYTHR010000481.1:0-2937 GCA_043732425.1 Bdellovibrionales bacterium | reverse complement strand
CATTAAATTCGACTCAATTTAACTTATCACGAATGCTGGGGCCCGCTATCGCTGGTATAATGATGGTTCGATGGGGCGCGGTTGCCTGTCTCAGCGCCAATGTACTTTCGTATATTCCATTTTTTATTTCGATGTATTGGATTTATCCTAAAACTAGAAAAGGACTACAAAAAGAAATTTCTAGTAAACCTTTAGGAAATTTATCTACGTTGAGTGAATTCAAAAATATTCTACAAAGCCCGGATGTGCGAACGCCACTTTTAACTATTCTCTTTACCACTCTTTTTTGCGGCCCCCTAATGACTTTTAGTCCTGTCGTTATTAAGGACGTATTCCATGCGGAGGTGGGCTCATTCGGTGGAGTGATGGCGGCTTTCGGACTTGGTGGGCTTATTGGCGCAGCGCTAGGCTTAATCAAATTACCGGTTCGGATTAAAAAGAGTCAATACTCAACTGGGATTGGAGCCCTGCTAGGGTTAATTGTTAGCATCATCGCATTGAATCGATCGCTAACAGCGCTGAGTTTTTTAATGGTCTTGGCGGGCGCGGCATTGACGTTAAGCAATCTGACTTCTGTTTCATTTTTGCAAGAAAATGCGTCGAACCACCAACGTGGTAAAATTGTAAGCTTGTTTCAGTTAGCACTACAAGGAGGCTTTGCTCTCGGTGGACTTACGACAGGATTTTTGTCATCACATATTGGAATTACTAAAGCACTTCTGTTAAATGGAGTTCTAGCAATCGTCATTCAATCAGCAAATTTAATCATGAGTCGTCGAAGGGTTTCTTTATAAAAATTTATTTTAAAAAAAAACAGAACCAACTGAAACAAGTCCCATAAAAAAAACAAAAGACAGAACTGTTTTTTCAAAGCGTTCTTTTTTTATTCGCTTTAGCCACATGTTTGCAAGCCAATTCGCAGCGAACGCGATAAGAATTAAAAATGGAAAATAAAAATAATGCTCTTGGTTTAGATATCCTTTTTTGAAATACACCACGAACCGCAGGATATCACCGCCGAAATCAATTAACGTTGAAGTGGCCGTAAATGCGAGCGGGTTCAAATTAAATGCTGTCAAAGCAAGCGAGCGGACAGCGCCACCCGAACCGATCATCCCTGTTAACAATCCTGAAATCGCGCCACCGATATATGGAATCCATTTGCCGACGAAAAGATATTTCTTTTTAAAAAAAAGAAAGTAAGTAGAAATACTAATTAAAAAAAATCCCAGAGCTATAGAATATGATTTTTCTGAAAATAAATCCGAGTATTGCGCTCCTAATCCTGTGAATAAAATAGATGGTATACCAAATCTCAAAGTGAGGCTCCAATTTATATTTTTCCAGTACATGACGGTGCGAACTGAATTACCAAGAACGTGCAACGTTGCCGTCAAAGCCAAAGTAATTTGAAAGGATTCTAACAATTTCCCTAAAGGAACAAATAGAGTCGATGAGCTAACACCGCTCACCGTACCAATGAGTTCAGAAAAAAAAGCCAATATTATAAAGTAGATTTCATGATGATGTTGCACCTTGCAAGTCTCGCACTTGATTTCGTCCAAAGCAATGATATGAGTTGTGGTATAAAAAGGAAGTAATCATTTGCACAAAGTGTGTAGATATGAAAACGTTTAGAAGAATTAAATTTTCGCAATTGACGATTACAGACTTTATTTATTTTACATTCATTTAATTTTATTCAGTTTGAAAAAAAATAAACATCACTATGCAGCCTAGCCACGCTGATGAACCAAAAGGTAATCTTGACTCTGCTAATGCGCAGCATGTGATGAATTTATTTAAGCGAATCAACCAGGAATTAGGAACAACAATTGTCTACGTCACCCACGATCAGATATTTACGGAAATGTCATCACGACAGATTCATCTTGTCGATGGAATGTTGGGCTATTGAAAATTTAAAAAGTGTGGGATAAAGTCTTCCAATTTTTTTCAAGTTCGCTTCGATCTTCGGGATGCGCAATTCCAATTAAGGCCTTGGCACGTTCACTTAAAGTTTTTCCGTACAGATCCACAACACCAAATTCAGTCGCCACATAATGGACGTGGGCGCGCGATGTAACTACACCTGCCCCGGGCTTTAGAATAGGTACGATGCGTGGAATATTCCCGTGAGTTCGACTGAGCATGGCAATAATGGGTTTGCCCCCTTCAGAAAATGCCGAGCCCCGCATGAAATCCATTTGTCCACCCACGCCCGAAATGATGCGTGAACCGATCGAGTCTGCACAAATTTGTCCCGTTAAATCAATCTCGACGGCTGAATTGATTGAAACGGCTTTGGGATTTCTGGCGATGGTGCTTGGATTATTTATGTAGCCAATATCTAACTGCGCCACCGAAGGATTATCATGAATAAACTCGTAGACGGCTTTTGTTCCGGTGATAAATCCTGATACTGTTTTTCCAGGATGCACTTTTTTTTGTGAGTTATCAATTGCTCCACATTTTATCAAATCTAAAATACCATCGGACCACATTTCAGTATGAACGCCGAGATGGCTGTGGTCTTTTAAAAAAGAAAGAATCGCATCGGGAATATTCCCAATACCCACTTGTAAAGTGGAGCCGTCTTCGATCAAGCTTGCGACATGCTGACCAATTGCTAATTCATTTGAGTTTAAGCTCGGTCGAGCCACTTCAGGAAGGGGTTCGTCAACTGCGATCCAGTGGTTAATTTGACTGATGTGAATAAAACCATCGCCATGAACTCGGGGCATCTGCGAATTAATCTGGGCAATGATTAACGGTGCTGTTTCAATCGCAGCTAGGGCAATATCGACGCTAGTTCCTAAATTACAAAAGCCATTTCGGTCTGGCTGGGACACGTGAATTAAAGCGGCATTTAAAGGACGCTTTCGTGACCGAAACAAAGCAGGAATTTCAGATAAAAAGCATGGTAAGTAGTCCACG
>JAYTHR010000480.1:0-9725 GCA_043732425.1 Bdellovibrionales bacterium | reverse complement strand
TCTGAATGAGCTATCGTCACCAAGGCTTCTTTTGCGTTATCCTTGATCTTGACTAAAACCTGAATTGTTTGATTTTCATAAAGGGCTGAGTGCCGTTTTGCCAATTCCGTTTTTAAAGTCGTTGCATGGACATTAATCTCTGCTTTTAAGTCTTGCCAAATTTTAGCCACGGGACCACCTTTATGGCTTATTTACTTACGGGATCCTTTCGTCGCAAGCAACTGTTTTGATTTTGCAGACAGTCGGAGAATGATCACGTTTACGCAAGGATAAGGATTATTTAATTAAGGGAAGCACAGACTCATCTTCAGGATTGCTCTTTAATGCTAAAATCCGACATAATAACCAGAATCAGCGATATAATTCTTTAAAACGCAAAGTAGGACACCATGTTTGATAAAATGAAATCTAAGTTATCCAAAGCCATCAAGGGTCGTGAACAAAGTGACGAGTTTATAAATCCTAAATATAAAAAAGAAGAGGGTGTTAAAGTTACCGACTTCTTAAAATTCAGAGCTCCGATCAACGGTGATGACGTGGGCTTCGCGATTCAAGACGATTGTAAGTGCAGTGCCGTCGCTGAATTTCTGAAAGTGGCTTCGGCCGAAAATATTGTTTTGGTCAAAGGCCCTAAAACCGGAATGGTCTTGGGTGTTTCCGGCGAAGCGATACCGGGCTTTTATCCCTACCACCGTCCGTAGCAAATAATGAAAATTATTTCTTAATACACTGAAATCCGTTAACCATGCCGACACCAGTCGTTAAATTAATGGCGGTCGAAATTTCGGTATTCTGACCATCAACGCCATCTTTATTTAAAATATCTTCAACTTTTAGTACGGCGAGCGGGCAAGATATTGTTTCTGCAAAAGCTACAGCGCTGAACATAAAAGCTAGTGTTGCAACAAATAAACTTTTCATAAATACTCAGCCAAAGGTTTAGAGAAAGCCGCAGAAAAAGGCGGAGAAAAAGCCGCCGAGAAAATAATAGAAACTGTGTCGGGCGCCGGAGAATGATCCAAATTTAAATTCGACATATAAACACTTCGGCCACCGCTTAAACCGAAATTTGATCCACGATCCATTCCGTATTGGGATCATTCAGTGGCTGGTTACAGTAAGCACAGATGGACGACAAACTATTTTTTTGTGCAGCTCCACAGTGCGAACACGAATTGGCGTAAACAGAGCCTTTCGCGACAGATCCGGTCAGGTGACGAATTAAAGTTATTTCGCGTGTGTCGGTCACAATGTCTTCATCCATAAGTGTCGCCCTTTGGTCATGCATTTGTACGCGTCGGAAACTAAAGCGTAGATTCACTTTGGCTTGGCACCAATCATTTTCAATCGCGCACGAGGTTACCTGAACCGCATCTAGGAATAAGCGATCGTACAGAAAATTCATTTGTTGCATCAGTTGTTTTATTTCGACCAAGGCGCGCGGGGAACTAAATCGCACCAGTGGCGCTTCTTGTTTTTCGGCGCTGGCGATTAATATTTGCATAAACGCATTGCTGGCACGATCTTCGATTAGCTTCACCGAAAAATCGGGAAGACGTGCGGCGATTTCGGGCGAAAGCGTTAAAGTAGATGGTCCCACGTAATCATCTTCTTGCGTGATTTGGGCAAGAACCCAGTCGTATTCTCCGTTATTTAAATAAGTAAAGCAGTAAGGACATTGAGCCGTTTCAACTAGTTTTGTTCTTAATGGCGCTGCACATTTCGGACAAAGATCAGAGTTATAAATATCTGAGCCTTTTTTATAATCCACGCGTCGAATGAATGACCAGTATTCTGAAAACGATTCTCCACCACCTGGCGAATCCAGCTGCGGGAACTTTTCGCTGACGAACTGATCTTCTGCAAACGCGGTGATGCGCACATCAAGAACATCATAGTGACCATCCGTATGCTGACTAGCAACTGCCATATTTTCAATGCGAACATTTGTCATCACATCCGTTTGATCCAAAAGATTCATCATGGTGAACTGCGCATTGAACCTTTGGTAGACGCCATCGGTTATAAAGCGTCGCATCAGGTCCAGTCTTTTTTCGGACCAGGATTTTTGAATCGTTAAAAAAGCCAAATTAATTTTTTTAATCACATCTGGCTCTAATGTGGTGTCGTGAGGTTCCGGCTGCCAGCTGTTTTTTGAACTGACAGAATTAGACCGATGGTAAACACTCCATAAAACAAAAATAATAATAATCGCGATCACGACGAAATTAATAGACCCCGAACTTTCGCCGCCGTCACCGTAGGTTCGTACGCCCGAATAGCCGATGTAGCCACCACCACCGCTGTAACCACCGCCGCGACCTCCGCCACCACTGTGTCCGCCGCCGCCCCCTCCGGCACGGGCCCAAAGCTCAGCCGCTGAAAAAAGGACGAAGATCAACACAAGGGCTAAAGTCAGTTTGCGGGATATTTTTTTCATATTTTTGCTAAGATCTCTTTTTTCTTCGCATCGAATTCTTCTTGAGAAACCAAGCCTTGATCCAAAAGTTCTTTTAATTTTTTGAGTCGCATCATAGGATCTTCCACGATCGAGTTTTGACCTTGATTCTGATTTTGTGAATTTCCCATCATGCCGGCCATCTGCTGACCGAAACCAAAGCCAATACCAGCCCCCATCCCGATTCCGGCACCGCCACCAGGATTTTTTGCGGCGTCTTTCATGGCGTCAAGCTGTTGCATTTGCGCATAGTTAATTCCAGCAGCCGCTGCGGCCTGAGATTCTGCGGACATATCGGCAATGCGATTAATACGTTTCATGGTGTCATCGTCGAAAGAGGTACCTTCAATTCGAAAATCTAAAAGTGAAAAGCCTAAATTAGTAAATTCAGATTTTAAACTTTCTTGCAAAGTAGCCGCGATTTCAGTGCGGTGCGAGTCGATTTCGGTGTAAGTGTAGTGCATTGTCGCAAAACTATTCGTTAACGGTTGCAGAAATCGCGACGCCATCATTTGGCGAAGGTCATCCGTCGTGAACACATCTTTAATCCCGGAAACATTTTGCACGAACCATTCCGCCTGATTAATCTGTACCGAGAAATTACCGAAAGCGCGCAGGCCAACCGGAAATTTGTATTTTGGATCTTCATATTTAATGACGGACGTTGTGCCCCAGTTTAAATCGACTAACTGATTGCGTTTGAAAAAATAAATTCCCACTTTATGCTCGCTTTCAAAAGCTTGCATAAACTTCGTGATGGTCGTCCAGAACGGAATATTAGCCGTCTTTAGTTCCACTAACCCTTCCGTTAGGTAGACGGCTTGAACTTTACCTTCGTAAATAAAAAGACAGCCTTGTCCCGGATTAACCAGTAATTTCGAGGCATTTTTTATTTCATCCTGATTAGAACTCCAAATTTGAAAAATGGCTTCAGGCGCCGGATTTTTCCATTCGATAACCGAACGCAATTGATTCCGAAAAGATTCAAACACAAGGACCTCCAGAGGTAAAAAATATAAAACTTAAATATAAGATTTAAGCTTACTTTATATTTTTTAAAAAGAAAGCAGTAGTTTAGCGCGGGTAATGGTCGGTGTATTTCATAATCGTGCTGATTAAGGCCTGAGGATTGATGGGTTTAGTCAAATGATCCGTGCAACCCGCGGTCAGGCATTTCTTTCGCACTTCAGCCATGGCGTGAGCCGTCAAAGCGATAATAGGTTTTTTATAACCTTCAGCGCGCAGCTTCTCGGTCGCGGTGAAACCGTCCATCTCGGGCATTTGCAAATCCATCAAAATCAAATCGAATTGCCCGGCCAAGGCTTTCTGATAGCCCAGGAAACCATTTTCTGCCGAGTCCACTAAAGCGCCCTGCTTTGTGAGATAATGCCAAATTAATTTCTGGTTGTCCGGGGCATCATCGACCACTAAAACGCGAACTCCTGATAAAGGCTTTTTTCTATTTTCTTGAGCTGAAGTAGATTGCAAGACGGCCGGTGTTGCGTCTAAAACTGCCGATGCTACTTTAGCATTATTTTTAAGTATAAACCAAAATGTGGCGCCGTGACCAATTTCAGATTGTGTCAGGATGACGTCTCCACCCAAGGCAAGGGCTAGTCTTTTAGAAAGTGCCAGTCCCAACCCGGTTCCGCCAAAACGTCGGGTTACCGAGCCATCGCCTTGGACGAAAGCTTCAAAGAGGTGCTCGCGCTGAGCCGTAGAAATTCCAATTCCCGTATCTTGAATTTCAAAACAAACCGTTTCTACATGAAGTGAGTCTCTGTAGGCAAAGCAGCGAATTTTTACCGTTCCGGTTGGAGTGAACTTGATCGCATTAGTTACTAAGTTAAGTAAAACTTGGCGCACGCGGGTGGGGTCAGACGTAATAAACGCTGGGGTTTGCGGCTCTAATGTATATTCTAATTTTAAATTTTTCTCATTGGCTTTTACTTGCAACAAAGACACCACGTCGCAAGCAATTTGGTCCGGACTCATCGAAGTTAATTCTAAAGTCAAATGACCGGCTTCAACTTTAGAAAGATCTAGGATATCATTGATGATGTACGAAAGTTGTTCTCCGTTACGAATCAAGATATCGATATAGTTTATTTTTTCATCTTCTGGAACGTGGGTGTCTCGTAGTAAATCGGCAAAGCCCATCATCGCGCCCAGCGGAGTCCTAATTTCGTGGGACATGTTGGCTAAAAATGCGGACTTAAGATGATTAGCGCGTTCAGCTTCCACTTTGGCGGTTTCTAATTCCTTCAAAAGGTGAACACGGTCGGTGATATCAAAACCTGAAATCGTAATACTTTCCACATTTCCGGTGTCATTAAAGACCGGAGTCATCGCTAAATCAAAGCAGCGTTCCGAGTACTTTCCATTGGTATATGAATCATAAGCAATATCTGTTTTTTGAAAAATGCCCAGGGCCGCCTGCTGAACAGCTTTTTGTATTTTTAGCTTCGCGTCCGGAAGTAAAAGCCACCACGGGCCTTCCCAAAAAAGTTTTCCAATAGTTTCGGCCTTCGTTTTTTCAACTGTTCTTAAGGCCATATTATTTATTAAAGTAATTCGGCCATCGGGTTTTAAAACTCCGGCAAAAATGGGAATGGTATCTAAAACGGTTTGCAGTTGAGATTGAAATCTTTTTTGATCCGTGATGTCCATCAACACGCCAGCGATCGAGACAGGCTGATGGGAATCGTTATACTGAGCGCGACCCCGAGAAAGAACCCAGCGAATTTCTTGATCAGCACGTCGAATTCGAAATTCATGTTCGTAAAGGGTATTATCTTGTAAAGCTTCCTCAACTTTTTTTCGAACTGCAACGCGGTCATTTTCTAAAGAAACCTGGTCGATCGCTTGGTAAATGTCGCTACCTAACTTTTTAACACCTAAAATTTGTAAAGTTTCCTCAGACGCGACGGATTGATTTGTTTTAAGGTCTATGGACCATGTGCCCATGTTCGCGCTGGATAAGGCAAACTTCAGCCGCTCTTCGCTTTCAATTATTTTTTTACGTGCTAAAACTTGATCGGTAACATCGAAGCTAAATGTCATGACTCCGTGAGATTGACCCTCAGAATTAAACAGCGGTTCGTAATTAAATGTAAAATTACGCTCTGTTTTAACGCCGGTATTTTCCCAGTCTGCCAAAACTGGGACATCTTTCGCGTTATGGGAATCTCCCGTGGTCGCTGCCGCTAAAAGCAAATCGTAAAGTTCGGGACTGTCTTTTTTAAAATCTGGAAAAATATCAAAAAGCTTAGAGCCAATTGGAATCTTTCGATGCATCACTTCCTCGTACTGCGGATTCGCGTATTCGTAGATAAATTCCTGATGAACTAATTTAAAAATAGCAATGGCGCCCGGAGCGACTTGAAACAAACGGTGTAGTTTTTTTTGCTCTGTAGCTGCGGCCAAAGCCTGAAATCGCTGCTGCTCGAGCTCTAAGCGCTTTGCTTCCAGCATTTTGAGTTCGGTGATGTCACGCATGACGACAACGGCACCTATCTTTTGGCCTGACTTCGAAAATATGGATTGCCCGTTGGCCCGAACATGCCGGCGGGGCTGATCATCGGGTGCGATGACCATTTCAGCATCGCTTATTTTTCCTTTCGTCAAGGCTTGGTAAAGTGGGATTTCCTCTTTGGGTAACAAAGTTTTTCCATCGACTTGAAATAAATTATAATGTTTTGACCACTGCTCTGCACTGACTGCTTTTTCACTTTGGCCGTAAAAATTTCGAGCCGCCGAATTAAATAGCGTCAGTTCGCCTTCGGCATTACAAGCCACAATTCCTTCAGATAAATTTTCTAAAAGCGTGAATAAAAATTCTTTTTCAGCAAAAATTATTTCAGACTCCTGCCGTACTTTTTTCTGATTTTGATAAAGACGGATAAACGCATTTACCTTCGCGCTTAACGCGTTTTCATCGAGCGGTTTTTCGATGAAATCAATCGCTCCGGCGGCGTACGCTTGGTATTTGAAGCGATCATCCGTTGCTGCCGTTAAAAAAATGATCGGGGTGTGGCACGCGTTCGGTAGTGCTGATATTTTTTTAGCTGCCGTAAAGCCGTCCATTTCTGGCATCTGGACATCCAGTAAGATCAGCGCGACTTCGGTTTTTTCAAGAATTTTTAGGGCTTCGGCCCCTGATCGTGCTTCGATAAGATTATAATTCGGGTTTTTCAAAAAAGAATTAATGGCAAGTAAATTGGCGTCGTTATCATCAACGACAAGTAGCGAGGGTTTTTCCAATTGAGAAGTGCTGCTATCTTTGATCACGTTTATCCTTTTTACGGGTCGCTTTTAAGATTATCCGAAGTCCTAACAAATGACAATCCAAGCGCCTTGAGAAATAACAATTGCGTAAAGCTTACCTGGTCTTAGACGCAGCACATAGAATAGGAAAAGGAGTGAATTTAAAGGTACTTTCTTCCATTTGTTAAAAAAAATTAAGAAATCGTTTCATTTTTAGTTTAAACTTAGGGTCATGATCACTATTGTTTACGGACACGAAAGATATTTTAAAAGTTTTCACCAGGCGCTTTCCATAGTGGCTCAGGAATTGATTTATCTAGAAATGACGGAAGCGCCCCCTTTGGAAAAAATTGCTGAATTTCAACGCGATTTAATTGTTAAGAGTGGACCTGTTTATTACGCCGTTCAGGATGAAAAAGTAGTTGGTTGGTGCGATATATTTCCCGAGGCCAATCCGCGACAAAGTCATCGTGGTAGTTTAGGTATGGGTTTATTACCCGAATATCGCGGACAAGGGTTGGGGTCTCAACTTTTAGCCAAAGTTTTAGATCACGCGAAAACTTTCGGTTTTGAAAAAGTAGAGCTGCATGTTTATTCTTCTAATACTGCCGCCGTAAAACTTTATAAAAAATTTGGATTTGAACAGGAAGGCCTGATTCGAAAATTTCGAAAACTAAACGGTCAGTACTTTGACTATTTGGCAATGGGAAAATTTTTATAATTTGTTTTTCTAAACCGTCCTAAAATGTCTTCCGTACCCTGTCATCGGGGTATAACTCCGCTAAATTCAGCGCGATCATGACTTAAAATTGTCGTGACAATTGCAGATCATGAACGGAATATCCTTTCAACCGGAGGCCGCAATGAACTCGTTTGACACTTTGTTGAATTTAGAAATCTCGGGAAAGAAATTTCACTACCATTCTTTAAAAAAGCTAGAAAAAAATACAGGCTATGCCGTTTCTCAGTTGCCGTATTGCACCCGAATTTTGATTGAAAATTTACTACGCCATGAAGACGGTGAAGCCATTCAAAAAAAAGATATTGAAGCCATACTGAATCAAAAATTAACAGACGAATCAAAGGACGAAATTCAGTTCACTCCGTCCCGCGTTCTGCTTCAAGATTTTACTGGGGTTCCGGTCGTCGCTGACTTAGCGGCACTTCGCGAAGCACTACACCAGCAAAATGCGGCAAACGGCGAAATTAATCCGCTTCGCCCCGTTGACCTAGTTATCGATCATTCGGTGCAGATGGATTCTTGGGGAAGTACAGAGTCATTAGCAATAAATACTAAAATGGAATTTGAAAGAAACAGCGAGCGGTATCAATTTCTAAAATGGGGTCAAAAAGCGTTTCAAAATTTTCGAGTTGTTCCCCCCGCAACCGGAATCTGTCATCAAGTGAATTTAGAATATTTATCCCACGTGGCCATGGTCGGTCGCTGGCAAGATTTAGATTTCATTTTTCCGGATACCTTAGTGGGCACAGATTCCCACACCACCATGATCAACGGGTTAGGTGTGGTGGGTTGGGGCGTCGGCGGGATCGAAGCGGAAGCCGCCATGTTAGGTCAGCCTTGTACGCTTCTTATTCCGCAAGTTGTAGGTTTCGAAATTACGGGTCAACTTGCGGCCGGAGCAACCGCTACCGATCTGGTTTTAACCATCACGCAAATTCTTCGAAAAAAAGGTGTCGTTGGTAAATTCGTCGAATTTTTTGGAACCGGAATTAAAAATTTAAGCATCGCGGATCGCGCAACCATTGCCAACATGGCGCCCGAATACGGAGCTACTATTGGAATTTTTCCGGTCGATGAAAAGGTGATTCAGTACTTAAAAATGACTGGACGTGAAGAGCAGGCGCTGCGTACAGAAGCTTATTACAAAGCTCAGGGTCTTTGGCAAACAGATCGGGCGGGGCTTAGTTATTCCGAAATTTTACATTTAGATATTTCTACGGTGGAACCTTCGATGGCGGGTCCGTCCCGTCCGCAGGACCGCGTACCGCTCTCGGAAGTGCGTAGCAGTTTTCGAAAATTTTTATTGTCACGCCACGATGAAACACTGGGACATTACTCGCAGGACAAATTAGAAGAGTGGAAACAGATGAGCGACAGTATGAAAGGCATCAGCTATGAAATGGAACAGTTTCACCCCGATCGTGGTTTGGGTGCGTTGGGGTCGGCGGCGCCAGTTCAGATGGCCGATGGATCAAAATTCAATTTAGTTCCGGGATCCATAGTGATTGCCGCCATCACGTCGTGCACCAACACGTCCAATCCAGAATTGATGATCGGAGCCGCGCTGCTCGCCAGAAACGCGGTTCAAAAAGGACTTTCAAGAAAACCGTGGGTTAAAACAACTTTTGCGCCGGGCTCGTTAGTCGTCCGCGATTATTTAAAGGCTGCAGAACTGATGGAAGGCCTAGAACACTTGGGCTTCAACATTGCTGGCTTTGGCTGCTCTGTTTGTATCGGAAACAGCGGTCCGTTACCACCAGAAATTCAGCAAGCCATTGACGATGTCGGAGTCGCAACGGCGGCAGTCCTTTCTGGAAATCGTAATTTTGAAGCGCGCATTCATCCTTCGGTCATGACCAACTGGCTGGCTTCGCCTTTACTTGTGGTGGCCGCCGCAGTGGCCGGAAATATCAATGTGAATTTAGCTAAAGATCCGCTCGCCTTGAATCCTAAGGGGACGCCAATTTATCTAAAAGATATTTGGCCAGATCCCGAAGAAGTTTCGCAGATGGTTCTAAAATTCGTCACCCAAAAAAGGTTTGAAAAAATTTATGCGAATGTCTTTAGCGGAGATCACTTTTGGAAGGAGACGGCCATTCCTGAAGGGATGCAGTATTCGTGGAATCCTCAATCGACCTACATCCAAAAGCCTCCATTTTTGGATTCGGAGTTTCTGAAAGTTGATTTAAAAATTCAAAAGGCTCGCATTTTAGGAATCTTTGGCGATTCAGTCACAACGGATCACATTTCACCTGCGGG
>JAYTHR010000479.1:0-2941 GCA_043732425.1 Bdellovibrionales bacterium | reverse complement strand
TAAAGTCTCAGGGGCAGCTTTCTGTTAGTTCATGTTCAAGCCACATATCCTTTGAAGATTTTTTTGAAATTATAAATGAGTCTCTTTCAGCAGCCAAGCGACGCGGCCAAATTGTTCGCGTTTCAGGGCAAGGCCCAGATCACCCGTTTCCACACGGATGCCACGAACTTCGCTATCTTAAATTCGTGCACTTGGTATTAAATTAGAGGTTCGTAATTTAACTTTAAAAACTGTAATTTTTACTGAGTTATTGTTATTTTCCGCGAATCCAAGTATCCTCCTTCACCTATGATAAGTACCTCTAATGTCAGTCTGCGTTTCGGTGGAAAAAAATTGTTCGATGACGTCAATGTCAAGTTTACTCCTGGCAATTGCTACGGACTGATCGGTGCCAATGGCGCGGGGAAGACAACATTTCTAAAAATTCTTGCAAAAGAAATTGAGCCTAATACGGGGGAAGTGCAAATAGATTCCAGTCTGCGCCTTTCTGTTCTAAAGCAAGATCATTATGCCTTCGATGAACACACCGTTTTAAAAACGGTACTGATGGGAAACATTAAGCTTTATAACATCATGAAAGAAAAAGATGATCTTTATGCAAATCCTAATTTTTCAGAAGAAGATGGCGTTCGTGCTTCTGAACTAGAAATGCAGTTTGCTGAGCTTAACGGATGGGAAGCAGAATCTGAAGCCGGGGCTATGCTGGCTGAGTTGGGAATTACAGAATCTTTTCATCAAAGGCAAATGAGTGAACTTTCGGGTGGCGACAAGGTCAAAGTTTTACTAGCTCAGGCTTTATTTGGACAACCCGATATTTTACTACTGGATGAGCCAACGAATCACTTAGATATTTACGCTATTCAATGGTTAGAAAACTTTTTACTGAATTTTCAAAATACTGTTATTGTGATTTCACACGATCGCTACTTTTTAAACAAAGTTTGTACTCATATTGCGGACATTGATTATTCTAAGGTAACTACCTACACGGGCAATTACGATTTTTGGCGTCAGGCCAGTGAATTAAGCCAAAGATTACTTTCGGATCAAAATAAAAAAAGCGCCGATAAAGCTGAGGAATTAAAAAGTTTTATTCAAAGATTTAGCGCCAATGCCTCGAAATCAAAGCAGGCCTCATCACGACAAAAACAGCTGGAAAAATTAGACTTCAACGAGATGCCTAAATCATCACGAAAACAACCGTTTATCGGTTTTGAATCAAAGCGCGAACTTGGGAATGACATTTTGACAGTCGAGAATATTACTAAGACTTTCGAAGGCGAAGTGATCTTAAAAAATATCAGTTTCACCATGAGAAAAAATGAGAAGATTGTTTTATTAGGTCGAAATGACTTTGCTAAAACTATGCTGTTAGAAATTCTCGCGGGGGAAGTGGCTCCTGACTCAGGATCTTTCACTTGGGGTGGAACGACGGTTCGCAATTATTTTCCAACGGACAATTCAAAATATTTTAGCGGAGATGAAGATTCTTTGGTGGATTGGTTGAAGCAGTACTCGGACACAAAAGACGATTCTTTTATTCGGGGTTTTTTAGGTAAAATGCTATTTAGCGGAAATGAGGCTTTAAAGAAGCCGAACGTATTATCCGGCGGCGAAAAAGTTCGCTGTATGTTTGCCAAAATGATGCTGTCTGGCGCCAACTTTTTATTATTGGACGGACCCACAAGTCACTTGGATTTAGAAAGCATTACTGCGGTTAACGAAGGAATCAAACGATTTAAAGGAAACGTTATTTTTACGTCTCACGACCATGAATTTATTCAGACAGTGGCAAATCGCGTTATCGAGATCGATGTTGGAATTAAATTTGATAATCATATTTCCTACGAAGATTTTATTGAACGCGCTAAAAATAAATTAAATTAAGATATATATATTTGCACCTTTTTTGCAATGTGTGACAAAGATGGCATTTTCATCTTCACACTATTGCGGGACCGACGGTTGGGCATTTAACAAAGAGCATTCCGATTTATTCAAACCTGCGGGATCAACTCTTGTGAAATATGCCCAGTTATTTAACTGTGTCGAACTCAATTCTTCTTTTTATAAAGAACACCTCGAGAAAGCTTATGTTCGCTGGGCGAATACGGTTCCCTCAAATTTTCGCTTTTCGGTTAAGTTGTCTAAAACTTTTACTCACGAAAAACGACTTGAGCTTGATCGCGATCTTTTGAAAAAACTTTAAGCTCGGTCGAAGGTTTAGGGCAGAAATAGGGGGGTCTTTTAGTTCAGATGCCGCCTAGTCTATCTTTTGAACAAAAAATCGCCGAGCGTTTTTTTACGTATTTAAAAAAAGTCTGCCCTGTCCAAATTGTTTTAGAAGGTCGACACGCCACTTGGGCTTCAGAAAAAGCTAGGTTTCTAATTTCTGACTTAGATATTTCTTATGTCATTGCAGACCCACCCATTTATCCTATTCAAAATCAGTATCAGCAAAATTTTATTTATTTTAGATTTCATGGTTCTCCGAAAATTTATCGAAGCTTATATACTCAAAGCCAACTCAGAAAATGGATCGAACATCTGCAAACTTCAGGGCCCCGTATACAAAAGCCAGTTTGGTCTATTTCCGGCAATACCGCCGAGGGAAATGCGCTGCTAAATGCACTATAATTTAAAAAGTTATTTGCAGAATCCCAAGCCACAGAACTTATCCTGTGATTGAAAAACGAAGAGGACAGTTCCTGGCGTCACCAGCATAGTCTATGCCGACACGCGAACGACTTAAAATATTTTTCTTCAGATTTAAAAAATTAATACTGTGGGCAACATTTCCTATTTTTCAAAAAGACTTAATTATTGCACCGTTATTGCAAATGCAGTTCACGTGATAGAAAAACCACTTTTTCATTGTAACCACTCGAAGGGATCAGCGCTATGAAAGCCGCTGTTTTCCATAAAACCCATGATATTCGCT
>JAYTHR010000478.1:0-2943 GCA_043732425.1 Bdellovibrionales bacterium | reverse complement strand
CCTGCTGAAAATTTAAGCCCCGCCGAAAAAATAGAAACACACTAATATATAGCTGACAATTAGAGGTGCTTTTGAGTTCCTAGAATATTTCACTGACTGATGATGAAAACTATATTTAACAACTAGCGACGCACATTGTTTTTTCGAAGTTGCCACTGTTCCATCGCGTATTTTCTCATATCTTCAATGTTATCGAACTCATCGACAATCTCGACACCTAGTAAAGTTTCAACGGTATCTTCTAATGTTACTAAGCCCGTAACGCCACCGTAATCATCGACGACTAAAGCCATATGATCTTTTTCTTTGATAAAAAAATCCAAGGCTTGAGACACCGTCATGCGCTCGTTCACCGAGTTAATAGGTAAAATTAAATCACGAACTAGTTTTGTATGCTGATCTTGCGAAAGGGCTTCTAAAATTTTATAGCGGTGGGTCATCCCGATGATATGATCTAGCGACCCTTCGTAAACGGGAAGTCGCGAAAAACGTATCGGCCGAAACTTCTTACCCACTTCGTCAACAGTTAACGAGCCGTCAATGGCCGTGAAAACAGATCGGGGAGTCATAATATCAGAGACAAAAATTTTATCTAACTTGAGTAAATTACGAATAATGGTCGATTCTTTGGCCTTTATAGTTCCTTCTTCAACGCCTATTTCAGCACTCTTAATCATTTCGTCGCGCGTAACGTCGGGTTGCTCTGACGGAGTTGAAAGATTTTTTGAAAGTGCTTCGGACAATTTAACTAATGGGTAAAGTGCTACAATCATGAATTGAATTCCGTAAGCAGCAACCGGAGCTAAAGATTTTGAATGATTTTTTCCGATCGTTTTTGGAATGATCTCGGAAAAAACTAAAACTAAAAATGTCAGCACGACTGAAAACACGGTAACGTAAGCATCACCAAACTCTTTTTGAACTAAAGCCGCAATCCACGCGGCACCCATGGTGTGCGAGACGGTGTTTAAAGTTAGAATGGCCGAAATGGAACGATCGGGATGATCTAAGTGGTGCTTCAGCAAATGAGCGTATTTCGCTTTTCCTTCAGCAACCACAGCTACAAAGGCTGGGGATAACGAAAGCAAGATGGCTTCGCAAAGCGAGCAGAAGAAAGAAATCAGCAAAATAAGAATGAATGATAGCAATATCAATAACATCGGTGATCTTTAGCCTATCATTGCTTTACTTCGGACGGCAACTTGACCTTTGAGCGAGAAGGTTCGGGTGATGCGTTCAGTATGTTAAACCTTACCGCAGATTTAGATTCTATTTTGCGTGCAACAGAAGCAGATACAGACTTTAGTTCAGGAATAGAACCACACAATTCGACAATTTTTTTTAACTGAGTATCAAAAGTATTTCTATTCTTAATTTTTTCTGATTCTTTTATATCATAATTGTAGGCTAAGGAATCTCGTTGTTCAGCAAAGTCGGGATAAATATCCTGAACTTCGGCTTGAACGGTCTTTTGAAACTGCTGGTTGACGAGATTAAAATCACTGGTTATTTCGCAGCGAGCTGAATTTCTGGCTCCGGGCATGGCAGCCGCAATCTCAACTGCCGAATCCAGCGCGGCATGTGGTGGTAAAAATCCATTTTCTTGAGGAACCGTAAGGCTTTTAGTTTGTGGCTTTTCTTTTTTTAAAATGCGTTGAGAATAATAAATTCTTCGAGGCACTTTTAAATTAGGTAAAGTTGTTAAAATATCTATGTTGGAGTCGTAAGCTAATGGGACTTCTGTTTTGCAAAGATAATTTTTAGATTGTTGAATCAGCAAGAACTGATCCTTAGTGCCCGAGACTTTCGAAAAAAAATAGTTTTCCGGATGCCGTGGGTTACTAGATAATTCCGAATTTTGAGTTATGGACTGCAGGCAATCGACTAATGTTAATCCGTGAACAACACTGTTAGCTTGAATGATTAATAAGAAAAGAAAAAAGATTTTTATGTTATAATTTAATTTCATTTGGTGCTTGATCCCTTACTAGGTTGAGTCTGAATTTTAAAAGATCCCAGTTCAGACCAATCCGAAGTCTGCTCAGAATTTTCCGTACGAACGCGCCAAAAGTATTCGCCTTGGGACAAGTTTTTGTTTAACAAAATTTTGTTTTCAACGGTGAACTGGTCGTAAAAAATTTTTTCAAAATTAGCAGAGGCGGCCAGCTGAACCCGGTATTTAAAATCACTGGGGCCGGATGTCTTTATCCAGCGTAGCCAAATAAATTGACCGAACTGTTTTTGAAAATAAAATGAAAGCGATTTAAGTGCTGGTTCTATGACCGGAGTCACCATATCGAATAATTTTGTGTAGATAATTTCTCCGGGACTTTCGCTCGAGCTGATTTTTCGACCTTGCTGGTTAAATGCCGAAACGCGGTAGTGATAGATACCGGTTTTTGGCACGTCGATAATGCTGGCGGGCTTTCTGGAAGTGATGGGTATGGGTTTAGTGAAGTTTGCATTCTCGTCAACTTCGACGACATATTTCGCAGCGTGGGGAACCGCAGTCCACGTGATCGGAAAGTTCTTTTTTGAGCCTAAATCTTTTGATGTGCGCGCTTTGTATTCGGCCTTAATTTTTCTTTGGCCTAATTCGATCTTGGGATAAGTCGTCGTAGCTTTCGCTAATTCTCCAAAATCGCTGACCAATCCATTTCCACCCATCGCTTTTAATCTGAAGTAGTGCACGCCATCCTTTTCGGGCTCATAAGAAAAGAAGGTTTCAGATACATGGAAAGTTTGCGCGACATCAAATGATTCTTTATCTGACTGTTCCAGAATATATTCATGGGCTTCAGGAATGGCGGTCCACGCTAGATCGACGCGAGAGGTTTTCGTTAACGTCAGTTCGTAAAAGTTCTGTTTAAACTGCGGAGTGCTAATTTTTGCTTCTGGTGTAGCGGGCTTGCTCACTTCAGCGGGTTCTGGCTGCGGGGGTGC
>JAYTHR010000477.1:0-9741 GCA_043732425.1 Bdellovibrionales bacterium | reverse complement strand
GTGTTGATTTCAAGTTGTCCACTGATGTTCGTGAGCCCACTTAAAGATAATTTGCCGGCTGTTTGAATTTTTCCCGAAACCGACGGTAATCGGGACTTCTGGGGTAGCAAGCTTAAGTAAAGCGTGCGGATGTCATCGCAAAGAATAGTGGATTCAATAGATAAATCGCCGACGGGATTCGATAGTAAAGTCTTCACTTCACGAAACTGCCCCTGCAAGCGTAATACAGAATCATTATTTTTAATTTGCAGGGTGTTTATCTTTAGCTGTTGCGCCGTCAGTGACAGGGCCACGTCGGCCGTGAGGCTTACCGGAGAATTAAGATCATACTGAAAATCTTGAACCCAATTAAGAAGCGTTAAGTTAACTTTATTTTTTAGGTTTTCTAATGTCACAGAGGCTGCACGCGACTGGAATGTTAATTTTCGCGTTTTCGATGTTACTTTAATCGCCGCATTTTGAAGCTTGATACGATTGACGGGGATTTGCGGCAAATATTTAAAAATCAAATCAATTGGAAGTTCAGCAGCTTTTGTTTTACCTGCGCTTTCCAAGAGTTCATCGGTTAATTCCCAATTGAAGTTATCAAAAATAATGGAATTTAAATTCAACTGTCCAATTAAGAGTTCGAAGGGGTTTAATTGGGCGCGAACTTCGGTGACTTTGAACGATTTAAACCGACTGAATTTATTCTTAAACGTGATGGTGACGTCATTGGCCGAAAGTTGAAGTTTTAAAAGTGAAATATGCAAGTCATCAAAATCAACATTAACGTAGTCTTGTGCCGCATTCAGCTCGGGCAACTTTCCCTTCAACCACGCAGCCAACTGAGGATGAAGGGCATACTTCCAAGCACCGACGAGCAGCAGCAGTAGAAACAATGGAGTCAGGTAAAAAAGTCGGTTGGTTTTTTTCAAATCGACTTCCATTGATGCAGTAAAGTTTCCGCCGAGCGGTAACTCGGGCGGGCCTGGACTAATGATTCGAGGAGATGGATCGCTAAATCTTTTTGTCCCAACCCGAAATAGGCCTGAGCTTTAAAATACAACGCCCCGAAAGTAGATTCCGGAGATGCCGTCAGATTTTTTTCTATATCTTCTATTTGCTTCAATAAATCAAGAAAGCGACCATCTTCAAAAAGAATCTCGGCCTTCAGCCACTGTCCCGAAAATGTTTCGGGGGCTTGATTAAGTATATTGATACTGAGTTCGTAAAGTTCAAAACTTTTACACAGTAGGGCTAAATTATAAATATGTTCCGGCGCAATTTTTAAATAATGCTTGGTTAGTTCTTGGACCTGCTTCGTTAGTTGATTTATAAAATCGACAGATTCAGTGGTCACAATATCTTTTGCGGGGGCGGGCGAAGTATTCCTTTGCGCTCGAACTCGGGACATAATTTCATCTGCTTTTTTTTCTAAATGAGCTTGATGAAGAAGTCTAACTTCCATATCTAAGGGAAAGTTTTTTACAAGTTGACTCAGAACTTGCTCTTCTTGATCGCGCAGCTGATAAAGCCGGTTGTAATTCAGCTGGGCAATCAACTTAGTTTTCAATTCTAATTGATCTAGCTGAAATTGATTCTGTGATTTTTTTTCTTCCGCGGCGAGCTCGGGAATGGCTTGTAGCAAATCGGGAACTTTTCGTGCTGATTCTTCAAAGGACTGACTTTTAATAGAAAAATCGATCAGATCGATGACGGCTTCAGGAATCTGACCCCATTGTTCCAAAATTGCCGTCGCAAAATAGCCCCACGGGAAAGTTGCGGTTGCATTTTTTTGAAGGGCTGTTAAATAAAATTTAAAAAGAATATCGAATCGTCCGACGCTGATCAGAAAGTGGCTGATGCTTTCAATTTCGGAAGGGCTAAGGACGTCATTTTTTTCATACTTAGAGACAATTTCGTGGCAAATATGTTCTGGCGTAGAACCGTTCATGAACAAAGAATGAATTTCAAGTTCAAGATTATTGTTCCCCGCCAAAATTAATCCTTAATATGGGTTGGTTAAGTCTCCGAATTATTTTTGATTAACGCGCTCAACGTAGTTTCCTGATTCGGTATCAATTCGAAGAAGATCGCCTTCGCTAATATGTAAAGGCACATTCACTTTTAATCCTGTTTCCATAATGGCCGGTTTGGTGGCTCCAGTCACGCGATCCCCCTTAACTCCAGGATCGGTTTGCGCAACTTTTATATTTACGGCATTTGGGACATCCACTATGACCGGTTTGTCGTTATAAATTGTAATGACGACAACTAAGTTTTCAGTGAGGTAGTTTTTTGCATCGCCCACTTCATGTTCCATCATCGAGATCTGTTCGAAATTTGTTTGGTTCATAAAGTTAAAACCATTTTCATCTTTGTACAAAAATGTCATTTCCATGTTTTCCACATTAGGGACATCAAATTTTTCACCAGATTTAAAAGTGCGTTCTAAATTCTGACCGGTTAACATGTTTCGCAACTTAGTTCGGCTGAACTGATTTCCTTTTCCGGGCTTAACGTGTTGAAAATCAACCACAACGTAAGGAGAACCATCGACCATTAATTTAAGACCTTTTTTAAAATCTGCTGTTTCGTACATAATAACTCCGAGCTATTTCCTGGTTTTAAGTTTTTAAAAATTGATTTTTAATAGTAAATCATCGACCTTAAGTCGACAAGGGATCCGTCTGGTTTCGCTCGATTCTACGCAGCAATTCTTGCAGAACTTGAATTTTACGTTGTTGCACTAGATTCCGCCTCGCTAAAGAGGATTTAAGTTGGTTTTTAGGCTGTATAAATTCAGCCGTATCGTAAGTTGAAAGCCTTAAACGGCGACTATCCATTTCAGGATGAGACCCATACTTTTTTGTGCAGTCATTAAGCAATTCTAGGGCTTTTTGAGTCTCTAACCGCGCCGTCAACGCATCAACCAAGGCCAATGAGCGCTCCAAAGCCGAAGGTATTTTTGACCATTCTGTTTTGGTTTGAATTTGCGGATTTGTTTTCAACTCAGCCAGGTGCAAAGGCTGCATCGAAAACAAATCATCTTCATATTCATCCGCAGTAAGAACTTCCAATTTTGCAGTGGCTCGACCCGCTAAAATATGCGTTGGATTTAAAAACAAAACCTGTTTAAAGCACTGCAAAGCTTTTTTCGCCTGTTGTAATTCAGCATAAATCTCTGCCTTTAGTAACCATGCTTTCCAGTTCTCGGGCGCCAAACTTGTAGCTTGATCCAGCCTACGAAGAGCTTCTTCCGGGTTTTTTTGATGGCGGTAAATGCGACCTAATAAGGCCAATCCGCTGACAGACGTCGGATGAAACTTAAGGCTTCGTAGAACTAAATTCTCGGCATCCGTGATTAATTCTCGCTCAAAGTATTTTTCAGCCAGTCGAACAAAGTTTAATGATTTTGGATTCTCATTCAGCTCGAGTTGCAATCTTTCTATTTCATCTTCTTGTGTCATCTTGAATAAATTCTGGCATTATATTGACTCAAAGAAAAGCTCCTTATTCAATAAAAGCATGATAATTTTAGGAATTGACCCGGGTTCAAGATTTTTAGGTTACGGAGTGATTTCGGTCACTAACGGAACCATTCAACTGATCGATTTTGGCGTTTTAAAATTTAATGCCGAGGTCGCTCTTTCGGAAAGACTGCAGGAAATTGGTGTTGGCGTTCAGCAGCTCTACAAAAAATTTAAACCGGATCATTTGTCGCTAGAAAAAATATTTTTGGGAAAAAATGCGGATAGCGCTTTTAAAATGGGCCATGCCCGTGGAGTTATTATTTACGAGGCCCTGATTGCGGGTTGCGAAGTGCACGAGTATGCCACGCGCGTGGTGAAAAAAGGAATCACGGGTAACGGTGGAGCCGAAAAGGAACACGTCCGGGCCGTTATATGCAACCTTCTTCGAATTCCAATATTAAAATCTTTAGATGCTTCCGACGCTTTGGCGATGGCTTGTTTTCATTCGTCGCAGCTGCAAGTGCTGAAAATTAAAAAGCAAATCAAAGCCCAACTGGAAAAGAGTGCCGTATGATTGGTTTTTTAGATGGAACCGTGTTTGACGCCTCGGCCGATCACTTTATTCTTAACGTAAACGGCGTTGGTTACGACATTTCGGCGTCGGCGCAGACACTGGCCGATGTGCACGTGCTGATCGGACAAAACTTAAAAGTTTGGATTCACTCGCACGTGCGGGAAGACGCTTTTCAACTTTTTGGTTTTTTAACCAAACCAGAAAAAGAATTTTTTTTACAGTTATTAAAAGTGAACGGCGTTGGACCCAAGATGGCTTTGTCAATTATGTCGGGGGCTCGGGTCACGCAAATTCAAGACTGGATTGAAAACAGCGATGCGAAAGCCCTTTCTTCACTACCGAAAGTGGGAAAAAAGACGGCCGAACAAATTATTTTATCACTGCAAGGCAAATTAGTTCGTGTAGAAAGTAAGATGAAGGGGGCTCTTAAATTAAGTGAAACCCACCGCCAAATTTCTTCCGCTTTAGTTAATTTGGGATTTAAAAATCAGATCGTCGATCAATTTATTTTTTCACTGGAAAACACGATCACGTTAGAAGATGGTGTTCGTCAGGGTCTGCAAAAATTAACAGGGCAAAAACTATGAATCGAACGATTGAAAGCCAAATGCAAGACACAGATATCAAGTGGGAAAACAAATTACGGCCACAGTCGTTCGAACAGTTCCCGGGGCAAGATTCAGTGAAAGACAAAATAAAAGTTTTTGTAAAAGCGGCCAGCCAACGCGGTGAACCGTTGGACCACACTTTATTATTTGGGCCTCCGGGATTAGGAAAAACAACTTTGGCGCAAATCATTGCGCACGAATTAAAAGTAGATATTAAAATTACTTCCGCACCAGCAATAGATAAAAAAGGTGATCTGGCCGCGATGCTAACTGGTTTAAAACCTTTTTCTATCTTATTTATTGATGAAATTCATCGTCTGCCGCGCGCGATTGAAGAATATCTTTATACCGCAATGGAAGATTACTATATCGATATCGTGACCGGGGATGGCTTAGGAGCGCAGTCGATGAAGTTCCAACTGGTCCCGTTCACCTTAATCGGTGCCACGACCCGGGCGGGACTCTTAGATAACCCCTTTCGAGACCGTTTCGGAATCCAAGAAAGATTACAGTTTTATGACCGAGAATCTTTAAAAATAATAATTCTAAGGTCGGCACAAATATTAAATTTGGTGTTGCACCCCGATGCTGCAACCGAAATCGCAAGGCGTTCGCGGGGAACACCGCGAGTGGCAAATCGTCTATTGAAGCGCGTGCGAGACTACGCTGAAGTTAAAGGGGACGGCACCATCACGCAAGAGCTTTCAATTTATGCTTTAGATCAGTTAGGCGTTGATAAAAATGGTCTTGATGAAATGGATCGCCGTATTTTAAAAATTATTTTTGAAAAGTACGATGGGGGCCCGGTAGGCATCGAAACTTTGTCTTCGGCATTAGGGGAAGAAGCCGAAACATTGGAAGAAGTTTACGAACCTTTTTTAATTCAAGAGGGTTTTATTCAAAAAACATCCCGCGGCCGCGTTTTAACCGCGTTTTCGAAGCAGCTTGATTTTTTTCAATAGCCTAAATTTATAATTTAAAGAAAATTAAAAAGACCTACCATGTTGCCTATCTATTTTTAGTAAGGCATTCAAACTATTTGCTACAGGGCCAACTTTACCATCGGAAATTCGGTGTGATTCATAACTAGTTACCGGAAGAATATCTAAGGTTGTTCCCATCATCAAAACTTCGCGTGCAGATAAAATATCTTTCTCTGAGATAGCCCGAATGGCCGTTTTTGTTCCGGCTTTGCTGGCAAGTTCAAAAGCTCTGATCATTGTTGTTCCCATTAAAATTTTTGCAAAAAGTGGATGCGTTAAAATTCCCTGAGCATCGACGATAACTAAGTTTTCGGTCGCACTTTCGGCAACGTGGTTGTCACTATCGAAACTAACCGTAAAGTCTAATTTCCTATCAACAGATTCTTTTTTCATCAGTACATTCGGCAGGTAGTTGCAGGATTTAATCTGCGGCATCAGTCCTTCTTTCACCGCGATCAAACTGCGACCAATTTTTACGCCGCTTTGATATTTTTCTGGTGCGGGTGGATTTAACTGCGTCACCACCACGTAAAGCTGACTTTCTGTTGAATCGTAAGGATTTGCCGTGAATGATCCGGGTCCGCGCGATAAAAAAATTCGCACTAAGCACGAGGCTTGATTGGCAACCTGCAATGTTTCAATAACAATTTTTTCTAAATATTCTGCGGAGTGGGGAAAAACTATTCCAATTTTTTCCGCAGAGGATTTCAGCCGCTTAAGATGTGCTTCCAGTAAATATATTTTTCGATCCACGGCCTTCAGGGCTTCAAAAACGCCGTCTCCACGATGAACCATATGGTCATCCAGCGGTAAAACTAAAAAAGGGCCCGGATCCTTGATGATGCCGCCGAACCAGCTCGAGTAAAAAGAGTAGTAAGTGGGCCACGCTTTACTGTGGTGAGCCTGCATTTTTTTTAAAGCCTGGTCGGGACTAAGAACGGGAATTTTTAATGTCGCGGAAGTCATATCAGTCCTTTTTCAAAGAATGAATCGTCACGATTGGATCACGTACCATCGAAGCTTATTTACTTTTTGGAGCTAAGATATATATAAAATTTTCTTCCGTTAGCTTCACAACGTAAAGAGCCGCGTTGGGACCTCGGAGTTGAATTTGATCCTTCAGGACTAAATTGACGTCATCACGAACCGTCATTTTTATACAAGAAAAAGTTTTATTCTCACCACAGACGACATCAAATTTTTCCACAAACGCAGAATCATTCTTTTTTGCATGCTCGGTCTTCAGATAGCTTTGGCAGGCTTTAATATTTCCGACAGGACAGACCCCTTGGGCGAAGGCTAGGGCGGCAATGAAAAATAAAGTCATATAATTCCTTTGTGTGGGTTGGAAGTCACAGTTTTTTCTCGGTCCAGTCACAGTCAACTGACAGACAGCTCGAAGTATAAACCGCTCGAGCGACTTTTGTCGAAGTGATACACTCTGATTCAAGACTAGTTTTAATTTGAAGTCATATTAAAGTTTTGTTAAAGTAAAAGAATGTTCTTTCAAAAAACCATTCGAAAAGCCGTTCAAGTTGAGGGCGTTGGTATTCACTCGGGCGAAAAATCAACCCTTCGATTTAAGCCCGCTCCGGCCAATACCGGAGTCTATTTCGTGCGCGCCGATCTTCCGAATAAGCCCTTTTTGAAAGTTTCGGTTCTTAACGTTCAGGCAGTTAGTTATCAGACGACTTTGGGTGGACCTTTTTTTCAAGTGGCTACAATTGAGCATTGCGTCTCCGCACTTTCAGCACTTCGCTTAGATAATATTTATATTGAATTGGATGGCCCTGAAATACCTATTTGCGACGGTAGCGCTTTATATTTTTTGAAGGCGTTACTTCAAGCAGAAATTATTGAGCTCGATGAACCTCGCAAGTACTGCTATATCAGCGAACCGATCGAATATCACGAGGGCGACAAATCCGCCTACGTGCTACCTTATCACGGGCTTCACATTACGCTATCGATTGATTTTCCGCACCCGCATATTGGTTTGCAAAAGATCGATTTAGAAATTAACGAGCAAACTTTTTCGCGCGAATTGGCGCCAGCGCGAACGTTTGGATTTCTAAAAGATGTTGAAGCGATGCAGGCCGCCGGCCTGGCCCGTGGCGGCAGTTTAGAAAATTGCATTGTGCTCGACCAAGAAAAAATAGTTAATCCCGAGGGTCTTCGTTTTAAGGATGAATTCGTGCGGCACAAAGTTTTGGATGCTCTAGGGGATTTAGTCACCTTAGAAATGCCGCTGATGGGCCATATTGTCCTTCACAAGGCCGGACACGATATCATGAATAAGTTAATAAAAAAAATAGTGGCCTCGCCGGGCTCGTACCGCTTCGTAGAATTAGGCGCCGACATCTCGGCCGAAACAAAAAAATTCGCCAACTGGACACTGAACCCCTAGCGCCCTAAAATTAAGCAGCATAACCATTAAAATTTTTGCTTTTCAAAAAGGTACCTGGTACCTTTTGGGCTCTTAAAAGTACCAGGTACCTTTTTTTACCATTTCATGGGGAGAATTTATGATTATTGGTGTTCCGAAAGAGATTAAGATCAGTGAAAATCGTGTGGGTTTGACCGAAGCTGGAGCGCGCCAACTTGTAAAAGAAGGTCATACTATTTTCGTTGAAAAAGATGCCGGAGTTGGCAGTGGAATTTCGAACGCTGATTATGAAAAAGCGGGCGCTAAAATCATCGATACGAAAAAAGAAGTTTACGCGAAAGCGGACATGATCATGAAGGTGAAAGAGCCTCTTCCACCGGAATATGAATTGATGCGTGAAAATCAAATTATATACACTTACTTGCACTTAGCGGCTGAGCCGACCTTAACAAAAGTTCTGTGCGAGCGAAAAGTTAAAGCCATAGCTTACGAAACGATTCAGTTAGATAACGGGTCACTTCCGCTGCTCACGCCAATGTCAGAAGTTGCGGGCCGTATGGCGACGCAAATTGGCGCTTTTTACTTACAAAAAGATCACGGCGGAAAAGGAATTTTGCTTGGCGGAGTCACGGGTGTGAAGCCGGGTAAAGTCACCATCATCGGGGGTGGGGTTGTCGGAACAAACGCCGCAAAAATGGCTGTAGGCTTAGGCGCGAACGTCACGATTTTAGACGTGAACACGGCGCGCTTAGAATATCTCGATGATATTTTTCAGGGTCGTTGCCAAACTCTTTATTCCAACGCCAAAAATATTGAAGACTCAGTACGTGAATCTGATCTAGTCGTCGGTGGAGTTTTAATTACAGGCCAAAAAGCGCCAACTTTAGTTTCAAAAGAGCTGGTATCCCAAATGACCAAAGGATCTGTCGTTGTGGATGTGGCCGTGGATCAGGGCGGCTGCATCGAAACGTGCCGACCAACATCACACACGACGCCGACGTACGAAATTGACGGCGTCATTCACTACTGTGTTCCGAATATGCCGGGCGTTGTTCCTAGAACTTCGACTTATGCATTGACGAATGTCACTTTGAAATACGCTTCGATGATTGCGGCGATGGGTGTTGAAGACGCGGTCGCTAAAGATAAAAACTTAATGAAGGGTTTAAATGTTTATAATGGAACTGTCTGTTATGAACCGGTAGCTCGTGATTTAGGAATGACTTACAAAGCCTACAAAATCTAACAGGTTATAACAGTTTAATACTCTAGAAGTCCCGGTTATAAAAACCAAATGGAACCCCAGTCTTCTGTTTTCAGAACTGGGGTTTTGTTTTTTCGTAATCGCGACAGGGTCTCGGCATGAGGATGTCCGTACTTACTAAGGCGCGCAGATGCGATAGCCAGCTTCAAATGCGGCAAGTGCTGCAAAAGTTCATTCCCAGTGCTGGTTTTGCTTCCGTGGTGACCCAGTATTAAAACGCGAACATTCTGAATTTTCATCGTAAGACTCCATATTTTTTCCTGCTTGATTGGCGAATCCCCCGGCATGAGAAAAGAATTCTCTAGGCTGACAATAGAAAAATCATTTGAGGTTTTTCCAGTCTGTGGAAACCAGTTTTTAATTTCGGAAGTTAATTTCCAATCCATGGCGCAAGGTGAAATTTTTAAATCCACAATTTTCTGAATGGATAGATTATCCCGATTCAGGGGTGGGCGTGAAGCCCAGCAGACG
>JAYTHR010000476.1:0-2948 GCA_043732425.1 Bdellovibrionales bacterium | reverse complement strand
CGGGTCAGATCTCCACATATATAACGGATTTTTTCCCCAACCTCGTCCGCTAGTTTTGGGTCACGAGTTCATGGGCATTGTCGAGGATGTTGGCAATGACGTTAAAAACTTCAAAAAAGGTGATCGCGTGGTTGTTCCCTTCCCCATTTCCTGTGGCCACTGTTTTTTTTGCACCCATCAAGTTCCTACAGGATGTTTGAACTCGAATTCAGGAAATTACGGGCCCGAAGGAGGAATCGTTACTGCCAAGGGCGCCGCTATTTTTGGCTATACGGATTTGTATGGTGGGTACAATGGAGGTCAGGCCGAGGCTGTTCGCGTCCCTTCTGCCGATTTTGGACCCAGAAAAGTACCTGACTTTTTAACTGATGAACAAGCCCTTTTTCTAACCGATATTTTACCCACTGGCTGGGCCGGAGTGGATAAAGCCCAAGTTAAACCCGGAGATACGGTTACGATGTTCGGTTGCGGGCCTGTTGGCTTGATGGCACAAAAATCAGCTTGGGTCAGAGGCGCAAAAAGAGTGATCGGGGTCGATGTTTTACCGTACAGATTAAATATGGCTCATGAAATTTGTAAGTCAGAAACCATCAACGCCAGCCAGGTTGATAGTGTTGAAGAAATTATTAATCTTACTAAAGGGCACGGAAGCGATGTCTGTATCGATGCCGTCGGCCTAGAGTCAAAAAGTAGTTTTTTAGAAAAAGCTTCGAACCTACTTCACCTTCAGTCCGGTTCGTGTAAAATTATTGAACAAGCCATCCACGCTACTAGGCGCGGGGGACGAATTTCTGTTTTAGGAATTTACTCGACAAATTACGACGGCTTTCCACTGGGGCCTTGGCTGGATAAAGGGCTTCAGATCTGGGCCGGACCGGCCCCGGTTCACAACTATATTGATCAGCTTATTCAAATGATAGAGGGCGGAAAAATCCGAACGGATGACATTATCACGCATTCTTTAAAATTAGCAGATGTGAGTAAAGCCTATAATATTTTTAATAAAAAAGAAGATAATTGCGTCAAAGTTATTATGAAGCCTTAATAAGGGAAGTTATGTATCTGTTTCTGCAAACCGCTCGAGAAAAAATTCAAGGTTTTGTTCATAAAACAAAAATACCCGTTTGGGCTTGGTCCATCATTATTATTTTAATTATCATTCGACTGTTGCTACCGATCTTTGGACTTTGGGGAATTAATTGGGCTCTGGCCCACAAGCTTGGGAAATATAATGGTCACATCGAAGACTTTAATTTGAGTTTGTACCGCGGAGCTTACGAATTACAATCTTTGGAGATCAGTAAAATTAAAAGCACTGCGCCCCCGATTATTTCAGTCGATAATATCGAACTTTCATTAGCCTGGCGTACTTTATTCAGAAAAGAAATTAATGCAGATGTTACCTTGGATAGGGCCGTCATCAATTTAATTGACAGTAAAGAAAAGAAAAAACAGCAGCTGGGAACCGATGAGCCGGGCTGGGCGGACGCTTTAAAAGTAATTATTCCCATTACCGTTGAAAGTTTTGTGGTCCATGATTCGGTAGTTAATTTCTCAAACCCGGATATCAGCAAAACACACCCAGTCCACATCGAAAAAATCGAATTCAGTGCGGGTGACTTACAAAGTCGTGCCCGGCAACCCGCTCAAGAACTAAGTCCCTTCACATTTCAGGGCTTAGTCCAGGATCATGCTTTAATGAAAGCCAAAGGCAAAATTGATTTTCTGGCTAAGGATCCGCGCCTAGATGTTCGCTTTTCGATTGAGAAGTTTCATCCAAAAACCGTGAATGAAATATTACTAACTTATTTGCCTTTTGATTTGTCTAAAGGCGAGCTCAGCCTTTACGGAGAGGCGGCAACATCTCATGGCGAAATTAAAGGGTACGCGAACATCTTTTTAAAGGATGTGCAAGTTATCGCTCCGGATGAAAATTATCTGTCGGTTAAACATTTTGCTTTCGAAATTATTGGGGCTTTTACTAATTGGCTTTTACAAAACAACAAAGATCACGTCGTTGCCGCTCATATTCCGTTTTCACGAAGTCATGGAAAATTTGACATCGGAACTTCGGAGGCGTTTTGGTCAGCCATCCAGAACAAAAGCGAAGAGATGAAGCCTGGCTTTGATCATTCCATTAATTTGTCGAATATTGAAAGCCGAAACGTCACCAAATAAATAGATAGCTTGATCATCCCTTAAGGCTTAAGAACTTTTTGCAGCATTTTTTTTTGATCGGGACTCATCTTCAGCATTTCGGGTGCCAGCTCTTCAACAACGGCTTGCCAAGCTGCACGAACCATAGATTTTGCGCGTGGCTTATCGTGAAGATCTTTTAATAGATTTAAATTTCTTAAAACCACCGTGCGCGTCGGTTTATAAAATTCATTTTTATCTTTTCCAGCATTCGAATTCCATGATGCAAATAGTGCAAATCTCGTGCAAACAGATTCTTCTGAAAATCTTAACATAGTTTTCAAGCTTGCTCTGGCTTAAAAAAATAGAGACTGTTGTTGCATGAATATAAATATTAAAAGTTACCAGATTAGGCATGCAAAAAAAAATATTCTTCATGATTTGTTAACCCGTGAAAAAACAATTTACAGCGAAGAAAATCAAAGTCTGGAGGCTTTAAAAAAAGCACAACACGAATTGGCCCACCAACAGGAATTATTATTTGCACAGCGGCAGTGGTCTGTGCTTGTGGTTCTTCAAGGAATGGATACGGCAGGTAAAGACAGTCTCATTGAACATGTGATGAAAGGTATCAATCCCCAGGGTTGCGATGTCACCAGCTTTAAGCGACCGACAGTCCGAGAACTTAGTCATGATTTTCTGTGGAGAGCTCATCTGCAAATCCCCGAACGAGGAAAAATCGGAGTCTTTAATCGTTCCTACTACGAGGATATTATTGTCCCTTACGTTCATTCGGAAGTTCTTGAATCAAG
>JAYTHR010000475.1:0-2955 GCA_043732425.1 Bdellovibrionales bacterium | reverse complement strand
TATAAAAGTGTTATTTGATAATATGGCCACGGGCGATTTAGAAAAAGTTCGCCGTTGGATTCAATTAAAATCCCCAGCTAAAGCAAGTTAAGGCAACGAAAAAATTTCCGCCCGAGATTTGTCACGAAAGAGTATTAGGAAAAGTCACTTACTCGGCAGAGAGTCAGATGTCGTTGATGACGGCCGTCTTAATTTTATGCTGACGATCATAAATTTCAACAACAGATGTTTGTCGCTCTTCCGCGTGCCTTCCCTGGGGGCGCACCGCACCTTTTTCGTAATTCAAGTAAATGCGACGGACTAATTTTTTAGCGAGGATAAGTTTGCCCTTTTCAGATTTTCCGTTTCCATTGGAATCATTCCAACGATAAAGAAATTTGAAGTCGGCATCTTTTTCGTCGATAACGCCGTCTTTGTTGCTGTCTAATTTGCCAAGCTGCTCGAAGCCATTTTCTGTTTCTTCGCTGTTACCAAACAGCTGATCTTTTTTGGCGATTTCCCCTTAGCCTTCACGGTCTAAGACAAAAAAATAACCCGGATAATTTTTTTCCAGCCAGTGACTTTTTGCTCCGAGATTTAATGGAAAATCGCTTAGGCCGCTGAATTGAGGTCGCTCTTCATCTAAAAACACCATCGGGGCGAAAAGTAGCCTCCGCAAAATCCAACTTGCCCTGGGTAAGAAACGGAAACTTCCAGGGTTGAATTGTCTTTCGATAAAACTAAACTTCCGATCGTTGCTGAGATGGCTCCGGTTTTTGGCATTGCTGAATATGCAATGACTTTGGTGCGCGTTCTTCGTACCCATTTTGGACCCCTACATCGCAAAGGGGCTGAAGTGGTACCCGAGTGTCAAGCGACGCTTAGCCAAGTCCGACAAATTGTCGAGCAAGATCCAACAGCTGCTTGTAATGAATTATTTTAAATTAATAAAATTTCTTAAGATTGTTGTTCATCATAAGAACTTGAAAGACCTATGACTTGAGCCATGCTGTAAAAGTATTTTTCATCGGACATAAATAAAGCAATCGCATCCCCATTAATTTCTTTGATTGAAACGCGCTCTAAGGCATTTCCCCTACTTAATTCAATATCAATGCGCGACTTTAAATTTTTTTATGTGTTCCAGCCATAGATTCAATAACTGCTTTTAAGGTTGATCCCATAAGTGTCTCCTAATCGATCCCTGATGCGGGTTGGGTTTTAATAAAATTGATTATAATTTCAAAAATTTTGTTAAGCCGCAAAATTTCGCCATGACTTCCGCCGATATCTGGATGGAAAACACGCGATAACTTTTTTTTCCAAATTGACTTCATGTACGGTATAAGGACTTTCAAATATAAAGCCATTTAATTTAAAGTAATCTAAAGCGACCGTCACGGAAGGGGGATGGGGGTGGAAAATAATTCTTTTTCAAATTTATTTTTCTTTGATTTTTTAAAATCTTTTTGGCGCTGACTTTGAATTTTATATTGTTTTTTGCGGTACTGAGTCTGCTTCTGCTAGTAGTTTAATTTTTTTTCTAGTTGAGCTTCCGTCATTTTAGTTTTTTGGGACGTGGTTCCTGCGCTGTTGTTATCTTTTTCAATCTGCACTTTGCCTTCTAAAAAATCAGGATGACTTAATTGAATCTTCAACAGCGCGGCCCAGATATGCTTACAGAAATTGCCTTTCTTTGGCGCTGGACAAGTGCACGAAGCATCCAGTATTGTGCTAGCCACTGATTTTGATTTCAATATCACCCTAAAGTTGGTCGTCCCGCGCACATAAGCCTGAATTTCTGTGTCAGAAAGCTGTGACGAGGTGACTTAACCTTTTGCCAAAAAGCTTTCTGCTTGATGACGGACTTCTGGCTTAAAAAATTGTTCCCAGTTTGTACTGAAATAAGAGTTTCCTAAGACTCTATTATCCTTTTTTAGCAATTAGATTCAAGGAAGTTCCTTACTTGCTGTTAACATTTCTATTAAGATGTAAAAATAGTGATGGACAGTCCTAGTGGCTCGGTCAAAGCTAAGAGCTCAATGGCTGTAAAAAAACCAAACGTTATTAAAGACTTTTTAGGCTTCTTTTTAGTACCCACATTGATAAATAAAACATTCATGCTTTTTTTTGGCCTTAATTATTCATCTCATCCAGGCGAAGGCTATGGCTACGGATTAGCATTAACTATTTTCTTTTTTATATTTTCGCTGGGCCGCTTTCTTTGGAAATACAAAGATGTTGAAGACCCGTAATTTATCTCTTGAATTTAATATTTAAGAAAAAGCCTTTTCAAACAAAGTAAATAATTTTTTCCAATGGCGTTGAAGTGAAGCCTCATTGTAAGCCGGCAAATCCAAATCGTTCCAAAACTACCAGAACTAAAAATAGCTCATGAAGATCAAAATGTTATCGAACTGGTCGGCCCCCATATTTAGTACCACAAGCATCGAGAGATTTTAGATTGCAAGTTGCCTAAGATCCGGTTGTAAAGTTTCTGGTACAGGCGGCTTGTAACCTAAACTACTGTGTGGCCTGATCGTGTTGTAATGTTTTACCCACATCCCTATTATTACTTTTGCTTCAAGCAATGTAAAAAATATTTCCCCATTTAATAATTCATCACGCATACGCGCATTAATAGTATTTTCGAAGTCCCCCAAGTACTTTTATCGATTTTAAAAAGTTAGAATTTTCTAACTGATGTAGTCGTTTCTTAGCCCACAGATCGTTCTTTGCATCGGCTGAACATTTAGTTACTTTGAAAAACTTTATAAATACTTCTTCTGACGATGAGAACTTCATTTCCAGAATAAACTTTAAGATTTCGAAATCTCGATCTGTTAATATAATATTTCTATTATTAACCTTTTTCTCGGCCTCAATATTCGTTATCCCATTTAGTTCTAATTGCATTCTATCCTCCTTAAATTTTAAAAATAAATCCCACCCCATTCCTTTTCTTTCTTCTCTTCT
>JAYTHR010000474.1:0-2973 GCA_043732425.1 Bdellovibrionales bacterium | reverse complement strand
GGTGCCATTTCGGAAATTTCTTTTTTGGGATACCAGCTAATTGATTTTTTATCTTTCGTGACAACAATATTCGTATTCTTAGGAATCATGCGAAATTCAATTTGAGTTTTATTTTCTACTGGACCAAGCGTGATTTCGATAATTCGTCCGTAGGATTCTAGCAGATGGATATCGCTTAAAATTAAGTTTTTCGCATGAGAATTCAAAAATAATCCGACCGGCTTTACCTTTTTTAAATGGAGCCAAGGATTTTCAAAGAACAATCCAACAAAAGGAAAAGCAATATCCAAGTCGAAAACTAAGTAAGCCAGGCGTGGCTCTTTGGTGAAACGATAAAACGCGAAAACTAGCCCCTCTTCAGTCGCTTGAATTTCTTGAAGCTGCGCTGATAAAAGTTCATCCGAGAAGTACTCGACTAAAGTCTTAAGTTCTAAAAAACTAGGCGTTTTCACAGTTGAGACATTATCTGATTCAACCGAAAAAATCGATATGAAAACACAAATTTCTAAAATAATGGATGTAGAACTTTATTCACCTCGCTTACACGATGAAACCAGTCAGGAACTTATTCAACGTGTGTGTTTTCTATACGTCACTGAACTTGAAAAAAATAATAGTTTTTCAGTGAAGCACTTTGAAGCCGAAATCCTAGAAGAGATTGAGGATGAAGTGACTGAGGTGTATCGCATTAAAACTTATGGCTTTCATAGCTTGGCGCATTTTCGCCAAATTCGCCTCAATGGAAAAGTTAGTTAATCCATTAGTTAATCCAACAGAAACGATTTGAAGTTGCAAAAATTAGTCTTTTTGAATCACAGAAAAATACATTGGTCCGAACCCGCACGTGTCAGGCAGCACCTGATAACCGAATTCGGTTTCTTCTAGAAAATCATAAGCGTCCAAGTAATCTGGTCGTAGTATTTTGGGCGCTCGCTTTTTAACTAGCTTGGCGACAACCCCATCGTTTTCTAATGGTGATAATGAACAGGTCGAGTAAACGATCCGTCCTTGCGCTTTTACGGCTAACCACGCCGCTGATAATAACGAGTATTGCCGAATCGAAAGATTCTTCGTTCGCTTTTCCGTCCAAAGTTCAAGTTCTTTGCTATTTTCAATAAGATGACGTTCTCCCGAACAGGGAACATCCGCCAAGATGCGGTCGAAATGCCCGGGCTGACGAAGTCCATACTGATTGCCATCTAGGCCTTTAACGAAAATAAATAAGCGTTTTTCTTTAGGTATATATTCATTAAGGACTCGGACCAAACGAATACGACGTCCTTCGGACATTTCATTGGCGATCAGTTCGCCCGCGGGCGTTTGCCAAAAGCCACTTTTAGAAAAACTCATTTCCTCTGCTAAGATCAGTGATTTTCCACCGGGGGCTGCGCAAAGATCTAAAACTAAATCGCTGGACTGTACTTCTAAAGCGCGCGCCACGATTTCGCTAGCAGGATCCATCAAATAAGTTTCCGACAAAGGCGAATCGGCCGTGAAAAATAAATTCTTTCTTTCGCTTTGCTTATTTTTTTCAACTAAAGCTGCTTTTATATTTTTCCAGCGGCCCTTATAAATTTTTAGAAAGTACTCATCGAATTCTTTATTCATTTGGACCTGTTTGGCTCGTGTAAGGTTGAACAGAATCAATGGGAAACTCGTTGGGAAACTCGCAGATAAATTCGGTACCCTGCCCTGCGGGTGAGTTCACCGAAATCTTTCCCTTATGATTTAGCATGTGGTGCTTAACCAAAGCCAGGCCTAAACCGCTGCCACCCTGATCACGCCCTCGGCCTTTATCAATACGGTAAAATCTTTCAAAAATCCGCTCTTGGTGGTCTTTCGAAATTCCCAAACCAAAATCTTTCACTTTAAGCGTCGTCCATTTGGAATCTTTGTCCCAGTTAATGCGAATTTCCTCTGCCGTTCCAGAATATTTGATGGCATTAAAAACAAGATTTCTTAAAATTTGCTTTACGGCGTCGTAATTTCCAAAAACTGACTGACAGTCACAGTGGACTTCAATTTTTTTGTTACGCATCTGCTGCATACTTTCAATTTCCCGAAGGACATCATTCGTTACTTCGGTTGTTGATAAAAATTCTTTTTGCAGGTTAGAGCTTTGATCTAGTTTAGATAGGCTTAACAAGTCTTCGACGAGTTCAGACATACTTTCACTGCTGGCCACGATTGGTTTCACTAATTCAGCCAGATCAGGATCAGGCTGCGACCCATTTATTTTTTTTAGTAGCAAATCGGAATAACCCTTAATTACGGTCAATGGTGTTCTGAGCTCGTGTGAAGCGTTGGCGACAAAATCGACTTTCATTTTTTCAGTGCGACGAATTTCAGATAAATCATAGAACACGCCTAAGCACCAGGTCTGATTTTCTAACCGCGAAGGTAACGGCGTCACAAAAAGTTGGAGCTCTTCACTTTCATTTTTTTGACTCGAATTATTTTGAAACGTTTTTTTAAAAGTCGCTATGATGCTGGGATCACGAACAACATCATGCAAGAAATAGTTGGCCTGGTTTTTCAATGGGGCCCACTTAAAATAACTAAGAAATGAAGCGTTGAAAGAAATGATTTTAAGATTTTGATCAACAGTAACGATTGCTTCTTTAAGCCCCGAAAAAACCGTCTCGTAGCCGGTTCTTTCTTCGGCCGATTGTCGCTTCAGCCTAAGATATTTTTTCCTGAGGCCCATGGCTGCACGCTCGAGATCAGCGAAATCTTCATCAGGTCTATCGAAGACATTATTTATTTTGGCGAAATCCGCTTCTTCCGCTTTCATCAACTGAATCATCTGCCTGGTTTGGGTCGCAATCATTGTACGAAAACGCAAATAACTTATGAGGTACGTGGCAAACGAAATTAGGATAATTGCTAGAACCCAAATGAACTGGACCATTTTCAGTTCACCTCATCCGATTCAGGTCGAGATACTGTGATATCATCCGTAGAAATTATTAT
>JAYTHR010000473.1:0-2973 GCA_043732425.1 Bdellovibrionales bacterium | reverse complement strand
TATAACCCCGCGTGCTTGGCGGTTCTCCGATACTGAGACCTATTTCTCGAAGAGCCATCGCAAAGCGAGTGACCGAATCCATAACCAACAAAACATTTTTTCCAAGACCTGAAAAATATTCGGCGATGGCCGTCGCTACATAGGCCCCACGCATTCTAAGCAAAGGGCTTTGATCGCTGGTAACGCAGACTACGACCGTCTTTTTCATTCCTTGCGGACCTAATTCATTTTCAATAAATTCTCGGACTTCACGACCGCGCTCACCGATTAAGGCAATCACGTTCACATCCGCTTCTGTCTGCTGCGCCATCATGCCCATCAGAACAGACTTGCCGACTCCGGAGCCTGCCATAATCGCAACCCTTTGGCCGCGTCCTACTGTCAAAGTAGAGTTAATCGCGCGAACGCCCACATCTAAACTTTGGCGAATTGGTTTTCGATTCAGAGGATTAACAACTTCGCTATATAAGGGAACTTCTTTAACGGCTTCTAAATCAGGAAGTCCATCTAACGGTTGAGCCAAACCATCCACGACACGTCCAAGAAGTTCTTCGCTAACCCGAACCGTGGCGACTGATTTTGAAAGAGTAATCTTTGAACCCATCGAGATTCCACGCATATCCGAAAGGCTCATCATCAAGACTTGTTTGTCTTTAAATCCAACCACTTCGGCTAAGATTGATTTATTCAGCTGAGCCACGTGGATTTCACAAATACTACCAACACTGACTCCGGGGATGTAGCCCTTGATCATTAAGCCAGTAACGTCGGTCACTTTACCGCTATCTTTTGTCAGATGAGTATTTTTTAAAATATCGTAATATTTATCAAAATCTAGATTCATCTGTGGTCTTTCATTAGCTAATGGTAGATTTCACTCGCGGAAGAGCTTGCTTCAGTTCAGTCCAAAGCTTGTTGACGCGCTCTTCGATGCGAGCATCAACAATTCCAAAGTTAGTTTCGATGATGCAGCCACCAGAGGTGACTTGATCAGAGACTTGAAATTTTACGCGTTTTAAAAATTCAAATTCACGCCCAAGTTTACTTTTCATTTTTTCTAGAAAATCAACTTGCGAACTGGCCACCAGAACGTTGACCTCTTCTTCAGCCTGAGCCATTTCGATCGCATCTTTGATCACAGAGATAACGACTTCAGGTTTCTCTTCAATATGATCAAAAGCAATTCGCCGAGCAATGTCATAGACTAGTTGAACAAGATGGCTTTCATTTTGTCGCGCCATTTCTTCTTTTAGCGTCGTCAGCCGAGCCATCAAAGTTTCTAATTCAGTTAGGTCATAATTAATCTGAGCAGTCTTTTCTTCAAAAGCTTTTTTCAAGCCTTCTTCTAAACCCAGCTGATAAGCTTTTTCATACGCGTCTTCTTGAACAATGGCTAATTTTTCTAAAACTTTATTTTCAATTTTTGTTTCTTCGGATTGCTTCTCGATGGCATAGACACCGGTCGTTTGGCGAAGAACGTCGCTCATGATAAAATCAGAGCCTTTTTCTTTTTCGCGAAGGTAATCAAGGGCCGTGTTCGGGGTTCCGAATTCAAATTGTTTTGGAACATAATTCAAGATTGAAATATCGTTCACTAATCCCGAATCAGGATTGGTCTTCAACACGGATGACTTTTCTGCACCCGATTGATTTCGCGGCTGCTTAGCAGCTTGATTATTAGACCATGGCATCTTCTGTACCACCGCGAGCTATAATAATTTTTCCTTCACCTTCAAGACGACGGGCGACGTTGACAATTTCTTGCTGCGCCGTTTCGACGTCCGATAAACGAGCTGGACCCATATTCGAAAGATCTTCGCGTAGCATTTCTGCCGCACGCGCTGAAATATTTTTGAATATTTTTGAACGAATTTCTTCGTTGGCCGTCTTCAGAGCTAATAATAAGCGATCATTCGGAACTTCTTTAAGAAGAATCTGAATTCCACGATCGTCAATTTTCGTAACGTCTTCAAAGACGAACATCAATTTACGAATCTCTTCTGCCAGCAACGGGTCCTTCTCTTCCAGCCGCGACATAATAGATTGTTCGGTATTCTTGTCCATGACATTCAGCATTTCGGCAACGGGTTGAACTCCGCCCAAAGACGCTTGTTCAATGGTATGCGTATTCGATAACTGATTCTTTAAAACTTTATCAATGTCGGCTATCAGTTCGGGATCCACATTTTCTAAGTTGGCCATACGAAGCACAACTTCAGCCTGCAACGATTCTGGTAATCGGCGCAGAACTTCGCCTTTTTTCTCGGGCTCAAGATGAGCTAAAATAACCGCGACTGTTTGAGGATGCTCATTCACTAAAAATGTCGATAAGGCTTTTGCATCAACCATTTCAAGTGATTCTAAAGTTCGTCCCGAGCCAGAGCTAATATTTAGTCCGCCCATAATACCGCGAGCCCGTTCTTCGCCTAAAGCTTCAATAATGGTATCTTTGTTTGCCATCTGATCAGAGAAAATAAAATCTTCAGCTTCACTGAGCATTTCGTAGTAGTCTTCTAGAACGCGCTTGGTGATATGAACAGGAACCACTTTAAATTTAGACATTAAGTGAATTAATTTTCGGATATCGCCATCGTCCATTTTATTAAAAAGGATTTTAATCGCTTCTTTTCCTAAATAATTAATTAGGATGGCCGCTTTATCGATTCCTCGTAAAGCATCGAAATCTAAATTTTCAATCTTCATCGGACGCATTGACTATTCCTTCCTAGAAACCCACATATTAATTGCGCTAGATGCTTTTTCTTCATCACGGTCAATTAAATTCATAATTCGATCTTTCAGTAATTCACTTTCTGCTTTTTCGGGATCAACAGATTCATGAAGTATGGGTAACACACCATTCATACCCGGCAGAGAATTGTCAACAGACTGAAGTTCTTCTAATTCCTCAATGGTTCTCGGCAACATGTCCTCGACAGAATCTGTGAATGAATCTGTAATCCATTGCATAAA
>JAYTHR010000472.1:0-9828 GCA_043732425.1 Bdellovibrionales bacterium | reverse complement strand
TCGGTGAAACCCATTTTTGTAAAAAGATTTTCGAAGTAATCAGCAGCAGGTCCCGAATATTCAAGAAAATCGACACCATTTAATCCTAACGGATTTTGCGCGGTCATTTTTCCTTCGTTCCAGGGAATGGTTAAATCAGACATAAAAACTCCTTGATGGCAGGAATTTAGCAATGTCAGCGGTGCAGGTCAAAATGAAGTTTATTAAAAAATAATGGGTAAATTTTTATAAAACTTTTGCACGGCAGGATCGACGATAAAAGATCTAGGGCTCCAACGCACGATATGCAGCCCCGAAGGTTCACGCAGCCTTGATAAGGCCACGTAAGCATGCCCAGGTTCCCAGAGCGAGCCCAAATCACACCAAAGCTCGTCTAAAGTAGCCCCCTGAGATTTATGGATTGTTGTCGCATAGGCTAAATTGACCGGATATTGAATAACGCTGGCTTTTACATTTCCGTCCGCATCCAGCAGCGCAAATGAAATTTTTTCGGCCTTAATTTCCCGGCCATTGTCTTTTCTAACGATCAAATGATCGGATTCGTGATGGACCAGCGTCCCCCGCGTTCCATTCACATACTTTTTTTGCGGGTCGTTTTTTAGGAATAAAATGCGGCAGCCCACTTTCAGCTTCAACTGAGCTGGCACAGGAGCCGACTTCGCCAGAATATCAATATACCTTTGCTCACCTAGATAAATCGAATCAACGATATATTCGTCTTCGGGAATCTCGGCTAATTTTTTTTGATTGTAGTTTTCCGATAAATCCCGGCGCGGGAACAGGCGCGTTCCCGGGTGATCTTCGTCATGATCTTGAGTGTGTTCTTCTAAAAAATTTCTTGCAATCGCTGATAAGTTCCCGTCACGTACATCGGCCAGGACTTTAAGAAAATGATCATCTTGAATACGCTGATTGAAATGTAAGGCGCAGTTTTGAAAATCCGTTTTTTGCCAGGTTTCCGTTAAAAAACACCAGTCTCGTTTTTGACCAAACTTTGTTACCGGCGGCAATTGTCCGAAATCACCAACGGCGATGATCCTGAGACCTCCCCAAGGTAAAGTAGATTCTTTGGCATGTTGAGCTAAAGCTTCGGCCACTCGAAGGGCTTCTCCGGGAATCATCGAAATTTCATCGATGATGACGCCTTCGACTTGGCGCAAACGCTTCATCGTTTTTGAATCATTTATGACCCGGCTTAAGGTGGCATTGGGGCCGCCTTCCATTATGCCAAGTCCAAAAAAACTGTGAAATGTCCGGCCACCCAGTAACACAGCGGCAGCCCCCGTGCTGGCTAAGATCGGCATTTGCTTTGGATCCAGTTTCTGCATGAATTCTTTGATAACGAAGCTTTTTCCTGAGCCGGCTCCGCCCGTTAGAAAAATGTTTTCTCCGGATTGGCACAGCTCTAGCGCTAATTTTTGCTCTTTAGATAAAATGGATTCATTTGTCGAGACTTGCCCAGATTCTTTAGTTGCCAATTTACTTCCCACGGTCAGCTTGCTGTTCTGATTATGACTGGCCCCTGCCAGCTAGACAAGACCCATTGATTTATTGCGATAAATAGTTGCTGCCGCAACCGATTTCTGTGTAATCTAGCTTTCCTATGACATACCAATTCAAATCTAAAGTTAAAAATCCACATTTTGAAAATGTTTACGATATCAGCCCGCAAGAGGTCTTTGATAATGCTCAGCATTTGACCCTTGTGGATGTGCGTGAGGTTCCCGAGTATTCTGGAGAATTAGGGCATATTGAATCCGCAACTTTTGTGATTTTACACACACTTCCTGAAAAGTTAGCTTCGATTCCGAAAGATAAACCGATCGTCTTTATTTGTCGCTCGGGTGGCCGCTCGGCCCAAGCCAGTGCCTTTGCCCATCAGCAAGGGGTTCGTAATACCTACAACATGCAGGGTGGAATGAATCTTTGGAATCAAAGCCAGCTTCCTGTTAAGAAATAATTCTTTAAATAATTTGATAGAGGAATTTATGTCTCGTAATAAAGTTTTCGTAAATCGCACTTTAAATTTAAAACGTATCAAATACATCGGTCTGGATATGGATCACACCTTGATCCGCTATAACACCGAAAATTTCGAGCGGCTGTCGCATACAAAAATTATGGAGAAATTAGTTTCTCGAAAAAATTATCCTGAAAGCATCAAAAAACTTCAGTTTGATTTTCAGTTTGCCCTGCGTGGTTTAGTCGTCGATCGCAGCAAAGGAAATTTACTGAAATTAAATCGTTACACCGCGATTCGAAATAGCTTTCATGGATTAAAACCGGTTGATTTTAAAACGCATCAGAAAGTTTATAAGTCGACTTATATCGATTTAAGTAAAAATGATTATCTAGCGATTGATACCAGTTTTTCTTATTCTTTGGCTCATGCTTATTCGCAGATGGTTGATTTAAAAGATTCAGATCCCTCTTTAAAAATGCCTGACTATACGCAGATCGCGGACGATGTTCTTGATGCTTTGGATGAAGCGCACCGCGATGGATCACTGAAGGAAGAAGTCCGCAAGAATTTATCTCATTATATTATTAAAGATGAAAACGTGGTTCGCGGATTAGAAAAATTTAAAAAGCATGGAAAAAAGATTTTTGTTTTAACGAACTCTGACTTCTATTACTCAAAGCTACTTTTAGATTATGCTATTAATCCATTTTTAAAAGATCATAGATCGTGGGTTGATCTTTTTGAGATCGTCATCACTTTTGCGCAAAAGCCAAAATTCTTTTATGACGATTTGAAGTTTTTAAAAGTGAATCCGGCCGACGGCACCATGACCAATATGGACGAAAAATTAACTCCGGGTGTTTATCAAAGCGGTGGAGCCCGAAAATTTACCGCAGATCTGGGCCTCGATGGCGACGATATTCTTTACATCGGTGATCATATTTACGGAGACATTTTACGCCTCAAAAAAGATTGTAACTGGCGAACGGCCATGATCATCGAAGAGCTGGATCACGAATTACAGAATAATGTAAAAGCCGAACCCATCATGAACGAAATTGAATCGTTGATGAAACAAAAAGAACCACTGGAAGATGAACTCACAGATTTAATGACGAGGAAAATTGAAAAAGCCACGAAAGTGGACGAGAAAAGAATCGATCAGCTTCAAGACGACATCACAGCAATTGATACCACGATTAGTCAGCTGATTAAAAAGCAGCAAGCGCTTTACAACCCGAACTGGGGGCAGTTAATGCGGGCCGGGAATGAGGAAAGTTATTTCGCTTACCAAATGGAACGCTATGCCTGCGTGTACATGAGTAAGATTGAAGATCTTTTTGAATTGTCACCGCGAACTTACTTTCGAGCCCCGCGCCGCGCTCTAAGCCACGAAGTTTAATTTCTGTGGCTTAAGAAAATTTATTTTTTTCTAAGCAAGAACATATAATCGTTTTCGCCGGTTAAATCCATCACGCCAGACCAAGATTTTTGTTTCGTCTTATCAAATTTGCGGCGGATGCTTCGAGATTTGTTGATCAAAGCACAACCCCAGTTTGAGGCTCCGGATTTATTTTCGGTGCTGCAGGGAAAAAGCGCTTCCCCTTCTTCTTCCGCCGTCACGGGAAAAAAACCAAAAGAAATTGTCATTGGATTTATTTTGTATTTTTCCCGCAGCTGATGAATTTGATTTTCTTTAATAAACGAATTTGTATACAAAGCCGCCGTGACAAACAGGTATTTTTTATTTTTTTGATCCAGCCCTTGCAGCACTGCGCCCACGGTCTCTAAGTTATCCTTCAATTGAACATACTGACTGGCATTTACGGACTGTAAAAAGTCTGAAATGAGTTTTAATTCAGAATCGACAATCATTTCATCGAACGGACCATTCTTTTTTTCGATGGCCATCTTCAAAGCCTGAATAACCGCTAGATGTTCGTTCTTATCCGGCTCAATTCCTATCCAGAAAGATCGATTCTGCCCGATTTCTTGATCCAGCCGTTTAGCAATCGAACGGGCCACTTCGTTCTCGTCTGCAAAATAACTCAGAGTGATCTTAGGCACTGTTTTCTGGGTGTCACCCAGCATGATGGATAAGTAGACCCCGGCAGCGATAATGGAAGCTCCTAAAAGCCAATAAAGTAGTTTCATAAGGTTGTTCTAGCAGCTTGCATTTAGTTTAAAAAGTGTTAATTTCGGCTAAAGAGCTAAGCTCTATGGACCTGATCGATAAGTTTGATTTACGACAGGTACCAAGGAAAATATGAAACAAAATGATTCAAATTTTGCGGTCCTGCTTATTGGTTCAGGACGTTTAGCAAAACATCTTAAGCACTGGAACAGCCTACTTCAATACTCAAATAAATTGCTCACTTGGGATCGATCTCAAGATCCGGACCTTTTATCAAAACACCTTCAGGCCGCAAACCTTGTTTGGTTGGCCATTTCCGATTCTGCCATAATACCTTTCTACGAGAAAAACTTAGCGTCTTCTGGTCTTACATGTGTGCATTTTAGCGGAGCTCTTTTCCACCCCAAAATAAAAGGGGCTCACCCGCTTATGAGTTTTCCTACGGAATTACTTGCAGACGCTGTTTATCCTCAAATTGGTTTTGCATTGACGGGAGATGAACAGCTTACTGACGTTTTACCCGGCTTTCCAAATTCTTCTTTTTTTATATCCGAAGCCCAGAAGCCACTTTACCACGCCCTTTGCGTCGTGGCCGGAAATTTTCCACAGCTACTATGGACTGAAGTAGATACCCTACTGCAACGGATGGATGTTCCGGAAAAAGCTTTTCACCTTTATTTGTCGCAGGTTTTAAGTAATTTTTTAAAATTTAAAGAAAAATCAATGACGGGGCCGTTGATCAGAAATGATCAAATCACCCTTGAAAAAAACGAAGTGTCTTTGGCAGATACCAAGTTGAAATCGATTTACCAATCATTTCGGAAGGAATTCAGCTTATGACAACCATTCTTGATTTTCAGAAAAAGAAATTGTCGAACGAGAAAATAACCATGATCACGTGCTATGACTTTTCTTTCGCGCAACTTATTCAGCAAACTACGATCGATTGCGTCTTAGTCGGTGATTCTTTAGCGCAGGTGATGCATGGACACAGCACCACACTTAAAGCTTCGACGAAAATGATGGCCCTGCATACAGCCGCGGTCGTGCGTGGCCTTCCCCAAAAATTTGTCATCACCGATATGCCTTTTCTATCCACTCGAAAGGGACTTCGTTATGCCATGGACTGCGTCGAGCTCATTATGAAATCGGGGGCCCAAGCCATTAAAATTGAAGGGGCTGACGGTCATCTGGAACTAATCAAACATATCGTTGAATCCGGAGTTCCCGTGATGGGCCATTTAGGCTTAACTCCGCAGTCCATTCACCAATTGGGCGGTCCTAAAATTCAAGGTAAAAAAACAGAACAGGCCGCCAAAATATTAAGTGATTCATTAGCTTTAGAAAAAGCCGGTTGCTTTAGCTTGGTTCTAGAATGTGTCCCCGCAGCGCTAGCTGCCGAAATTACGCGTTCATTAAAAATTTCGACAATCGGTATCGGCGCCGGAGTCGAAACGGACGGACAAGTTTTAGTATTACAAGACCTGCTCGGAATGAATCCTAATTTTAAACCGAAGTTTCTGAAAAAATATCTTAATGGCTATGAACTAATGACAACCGCCATAAATTCTTACGTTACAGAAGTTAAAGCTGCCAAATTTCCGGATCGCGAGCATCAGTATGAAAACTAAACCACAAGTTTTCGAATCCATGACTGATTTTGTAAAACATCGGCAAGCGATCGATAAAACTAAGTGCGTTGGTTTTATTCCAACCATGGGCGCGTTACACCAAGGGCACGCCAGTTTGTTGGAAAAATCTTCCGCAGAAAATGATTTTTCGGTTCTAAGTATTTTTGTGAATCCAACGCAGTTCAATGACCCTAGTGATTTTACAAATTACCCGAAAACTTGGGAGAGCGATTTTAAGATTGCATCTGAATGCAATGTTGATTTTATTATTACACCCACGTTTGAGCAAATGTATCCGGATAAATACCGCTTTAAAATCTCAGAAAATGAATTGTCTCAGAAATTTTGTGGGGCCAGTCGGCCCGGGCATTTTGATGGCGTCCTTACCGTGGTTATGAAGCTGCTTCACATTGCAGATTCGCACCGGGCCTATTTCGGAGAAAAAGATTTTCAGCAGCTTCAGCTTATTAAAGATATGGCAAAAAGCTTCTTTTTAAAAACAGAAATCATTGGTTGTCCAACGTTACGCGAACCCTCGGGTCTAGCTTTTAGCTCTAGGAATTCTCGCCTATCACCTGCCGGACGAGAAAAAGCGGCTTTGATCTCTAAGTTTATTCGGCACTCATCTACGGCAAAAGATGCAAAGGAAAACTTAAATGAAAATGGCTTCATCGTAGACTACGTTGAAGACTATCAGCAGCGCCGATTTGTCGCCGCGTTTTTAGAAGGGGTCAGGTTAATTGATAATGTCGAACTCAAATAAAAAAATTCTTTTCATTATGACTGGATCGATTGCCTGTTACAAAGCTTGCGGAATCATCTCTTTGCTTCACCAACGCGGCTATCAAGTGAAAGTCGTGATGTCACCCAGTAGTCTTGAATTTGTGGGAAAAGTCACAATTGAAGGTCTTACCGGGGAGCCTCCGATAACAGACATGTACGCCTCTGGTTCAGTGATGGATCATATTCATCTGGTACGCTGGGCTGATCTAGTTTTAGTCGCCCCAGCTACTGCCAACTACATGAATAAAATCTCTGCGGGAATCGGCGATGACTTATTAACCACGCTTTTTCTAGCCCATGACTTTAAAAAGCCTTTCTTGATAGCCCCCGCCATGAATACGCAGATGTACTTACATCCTACCGTTCAGGATTCACTCGCAAAACTGAAAAAATTCGGTGTTAAAATTTTAGAAACAGCTTCCGGAGTTTTAGCCTGCGGAGAAACAGGTGTGGGCCGGCTGCTTGAGCCACAGCTTATCTTCAGTGAAGTTGAAAAGCATTTATTGAAGTCGACCGAACAAAACTTGGATAATCACAACCTGCGGCCTTCTTGGGTTTCGAAAAAGATTAAAATATTAGTTACTGCGGGTGGCACCAGTGAACCGATTGATGATGTTCGCGTTATCAGCAATATCAGCACCGGAAAAACGGCTGCCTTTCTAGCCGATCAGCTTATTCTATCCGGAATGGAAATTCACTTTTTTCATGCAAAAACTTCTGCGCGTCCGAATTCATTTTGTCAAAAAACTGAATTCACATCTTTTAGTGATCTTGAGACAAAATTAAATTTTATTTTAAATAATGAAAAATTCGATTGGATCATTCACGCAGCGGCTATTAGCGATTACTCTGTTAAGAAAACGGATGGAAAAATATCTAGCCAAAGTGATGAACTTCTACTTCATCTTACAAAAAACAAAAAATTAATCTCGGAAATTAAAAAACAAAGTGCAAACTCAAAGCTAATTGGTTTTAAGCTCACTTCGGGAAATGATGAAAAATTGATTGAAGATAAAGTCAAAAAGCTTTTTATTGAAAGCAACTGTGATTTTGTTATTCAAAATGATTGGATTAATATTGAAAAAGGAAACCATTCCTTTAATTTTTACCAAAAAAACTTAGATTTTATTCCAATCGCCAATCAGCAAAACTTATCTTACCAACTTTTTAAAACGATCACGCAGGGAGTATTATGATTTTATCACTTGATGTTGGGAACACACAAATCTATGGCGGGGTTTTCGAAAATGAAAAGATGCTGCTTTCTTTTCGACGCAATTCAAAGCAAGGCTCTTCTTCAGACGAAGTCGGTGTCTTTTTACGAATGGTCATTCGTGAAAATGGGATTGATCCTAAACTCATTCAGCATATAGTCCTTTGCTCTGTCGTTCCCGAAGTTATCTTTTCCCTAAAAGGGGCTTGCCAGAAGTACTTTGGATTAACTCCCTTTATTCTTCAGGCCGGAGTTAAAACGGGCCTTCGCATCAAGTATCGTAATCCGCTGGAAGTTGGTGCCGATCGCATCGCAAATGCCATCGCAGGAACGCATCTTTATCCCAACAAAAATTTAATCATTGTCGATCTAGGCACGGCCACCACGTTTTGCGCGATTACCAAAGATCATGATTACCTGGGTGGATCGATTATTTCTGGTTTAAAACTGAATATGGAATCATTAGAGGCTAAAACGGCCAAACTTCCGTCGGTTGAAATTGTTTCTCGAAACGAAGTGTTAGGACAGTCGACAGTTGAAAGTTTGCAGTCGGGTCTTTATTACGGTCAACTTGGAGCCATGCGAGAAATCATTACGCGCATGAATCACGAGTGCTTTAAAGGCGAAAAAGCTTTCGTGATTGGCACCGGCGGCTTTTCAAGTCTTTTTGAAAAAGAAAAAATATTTGATTTTATCATGCCAGACTTAGTTTTAAAGGGAAATTTGCTCGCATTACAACTGAATCAGAATTATTCGAAACACCAGTTTCTAGGAGCAGAAAAATGAAAGTAGATATGATGTATTCTAAAATTCACCGCGCCACAGTGACGAATGCGGATTTAACTTATGAAGGCTCGATTTCCATCGATAAAACTTTAATCAAAAAAGCAAAACTATTTGTTAATCAAAAAGTAGATATTTTAAATTGCGACAACGGAGCCCGTTTTTCCACCTACGTTATTGAAGGAAAAAAAAGAGAAATCTGTCTCAACGGAGCGGCCGCACGACACGTGCAAAAAGGGGATACGGTGATTATTGTTGCCTACGCCTCCGTAGATATTGAGAAAGCCGAAACGCACGAACCGACAGTTGTTTTTGTTAATAAAAATAATGAATTTAAAGAAATTAGGAAAGAAGTTCAGAAGGGGAAGAAATAGAACTCAGTTTTGACTGAGTTCTTCTGCCATACTAAAATTTTTTCAATAATAGATTATCAATGATAGATTTTAAAAATGAATTTTAAAAATTACCTTTTTTATGAAACGAATTCATTAGCTGATCTAATTAAGGTCTTCCACATTTTCATGTTGGCCTTTAATTCCTGCCTAGCTTCCTTCATCTCACTTCGAAGAAGAGCAACCTTTATCCGACCTGCCATTTTATATTCTAACTTTAATCGTTCAAATTTAATTTGAGACTGAATGACTCGATTATAAACCGGTTCTAAGTTTTCTGAGTAAAATCTAGAGTTCACAAAGTTTTCGCTTTCAACTTGTAAACGCGCTTTTAGAATTTCGGAAAAATTCACTGTTTTTAATTTTTTCGCTAAGCCCATTAAATAAGCCAGCTGGATGGACCATTTCGTTGGATCCCAGTGGTACCATCTAATCCCGTTTCGATAATCAATTTGAAACTTATGGTGAAAATTGTGAAATCCTTCACCGTGAGTCAAGAAGGCTACGACTAAGCTGTCTTTCGCCGTTTTTTCTGACGAGTACGGAGTTTTTCCTAAGGTATGACTTAAAGAATTAACGAAAAAAGTCGACTGTTGAGTTAAAAATATTCTTAACCCGCCGCCAATAATTAAACCTAAAAGAGCATTACCAAAGCAAGCCCCGATAGCTGCCGGCAGAATGTAGCCCACACCGATGGCGCACAGAAGATAGTATTTGTGCTGAAATAAAATAAGTCTATTTTTCTCAAGGTCTGGCGCCTTGATCGGAATATTGATGGAATCGTTTTTCATCATCCAACCCATATGAGCGTGCCAAAAACCTTTTTTAATCGAATACGGATCTTTTTCTGTGTCTTCGAAGCGATGATGAATCCGATGATCGCTAGCCCATTTTAATGCAGACCCTTGAAAGGCACCCGCGCTTATAAA
>JAYTHR010000471.1:0-9874 GCA_043732425.1 Bdellovibrionales bacterium | reverse complement strand
TATTTTAAAAGCGTAGAAAACGGTGTTCGCTTATAGCGTGGCTACGATATTGCTTCGCTGATTGTCATGCTCCCGCGGATGGGAGTTTTAAAAAACTGAAAATAGAAATTTCACTAGAAAGAAGGAATTTATGCCTAACAAAAAGCACTCTGTGGCTTCAAATGTTAAATCTCAGCGTCATGAGGCGGCCGTGAATAATACTGAAGGTGCGCACATACCTAATACAAAAGCATCAAGTAACGTAACTGAAAAAGATGCGCAAGCCGCTTTTTCAACCGACCGCAAACCGGCGCCTAATAAGCACAAGTAAAACTGTAAACAGTTAATTTCTTTAGCAAGGTGCTTTCTGGATGAAGTGCCTTGCTTCTATTCTTCTTTTGCGCGCCCTTTTTGACTTACTTTTCTTTCAGGTAAGACTAAACTAATCAACCTACGAAATATTTTTTCTTCACTATCGGTTAAGTTTTTAAAAAAACGAGCTTCGACTTCGGCCCGAGCCTTCACGCAGTCTTTTATTAACTTTAAACCCTTAGCCGTAATAAAAACATTTTTAACCCGGCGATCTGTTAGGTGTCCCTGCCGCTGGACCAGTTTGCTTTTTTCTAAGTGGTCGATCAACTTAACCATGCTGGCCTTGTCGATTCCCATTTCATCACCCAGCTGAATTTGACTTTTCGGACCGCTGATCTCGAGAACCTTCAAAACTCCTAAGTGAAAACTTTGAACTTTATGATCGCGCAGTATGTCGTCTTGAATACTACGCATCCAAGCTGAGGCTTTAAATAGACAGTAGCCGAAGTATTCTTCCAGAACGGGATGAACTTTCGTCTCATCTTGAAATTTAATTGAATTGACAGGTCGAGGTGCTATTTTCTGTTTCATTTAAATAGTTTACAATAAATATCGTTTGCATTGCAAACGATATTTTGTTAAAACTATTTGATCAACGGAGTTTCGATATGACCAAGTTAATGAATCTACGGATTGCGGCTTCTTTCTTATTATTAATTTCGATTACTGCCCGTGCGGAAAACGTTGATTTAAAGACGCTGTTAGCCGAAGCGGGACAAACTTCTCCCGCGATTCAAAAATCTCAAGCTGCTTTGGATGAAGCCAGCTGGAGAAAAATTGAAACCTACCAAGGCTACCTGCCTAGCCTTACGGGTTCTTTAAATTATTTAACGAATAAGCGCTACATGCTGACCGATATCAACTTAGGCGGAAATCCGGCATCGATCGCCCAGGTCATTCCAACGACCATTTACACGTTAGCGGCAACCCTTCCGTTATTCGATGGGTTTGCCAGTACGGATCGTTTGATAGCTAGTAGAAAGTCTGAAACTGCAGCTCGCTACGATTTAGAATGGACGCAGTTTCAAGCCGCTCGACAAATTGCTTTGCAGTATTATAAAGCTTTAGCCGCGCAACAACTTAAAGAAGTTTCCGAGCAGAATTTAAAATCGCTGAATGACCACCTTCGCGATATTTTGGCTCTGAAGAAAGCTGGGGTTTCCACAAGCTACGATGTTTTGCGCGTTGAAGTTCAAGTTTCTGAAGCGAAAGCGGAAGTGTTAAACACCAGCGACAATTACGAACTTTCGCGATTTAAACTGGGCGAGCCTCTGGGGAAAGAGCAAGAGACCCGAGAGCTAACCGGACAACTGCCCAATTTAGGTCAACACGACTTGGCGCCGCTGAAAAATATTTCGGTGACCGAGCGGGCCGATATTTTGGCACTGAAAGAAAAATCAGATTCGTTACATGATTTAGATGCCGCTGCCAGCCGCTTCTGGGTTCCGAAAATTGCCGCTTACGGGCAGTATCAATACTATAATAATCGCAATGATAACTTCAGTGACGACGCCGCTTACCGCGAAGCTTACCAAGTCGGTCTCAATTTGACGTGGAACTTTTTTGATATTGGCGCCATCGCTAAATCTCATCAGTCTTCAGCGCAGGCTTTACAATTAGATAAGAACCTGCAGATCGCGCGCCTGAAGGCGGCTCAGGATTTAGAATTTTGGAAGCGAAAGTTTAATTATTTTAAGACGGTTTCAACTTCACGAGTAGTTGATATTCAGAAATCAAATGAAGCCATCCGTCTTGCTAAAGAAGGGCGCCGCGCAGGGACGCGCACCACGACTGAATTGTTAGATGCGGAATTAGATTTATTTCGGTCCCGAGCCGGTTTAGTGAATGCGCAAATTGGCGCGATTGAAGCTTTAATTAATTTAGAATTGGCGACGGGTCGTCAACTTTACGATTTCAAATAAGGAAATACAGACCATGGACAAAAAGGAAAAAATATTTTTAGGAATCGGTGTCGTGTTCGTTTTCATCGCGGGCTATTTTACCTACCAACATCTGATGTACGTCGAGACTGATAATGCTCAGATCGAGGCCCACACCGTTCTGCTAGCAGCTAAAGTTCCTGGCTATATTAAAGAGGTCTTCGCGACCGACGGGAAAAAAGTAAAGCAAGGTGAAATTTTGGTGCAAATTGATAACCGCGATTACAAATCAGCGCTGGAAGCCGCAAAAAGCGAAATGCTTTCACTCGAAGCGCGCAAAAAAGATGCTGAAAAAAACTATTACCGACTGAAAGAATTGCTGGCAAAATCTGTCGTTTCTCAGCAGCAGTTTGACGCCGCTACGGCCGGCTACAACGAGATCAAAGCCAAATACGATTCCGCTTCGGCTCGGGCCACGCAGGCTGAACTCAGTCTTGAATACACGCAATTGAAAGCTCCATCGAATGGCATTGTTGCTAAAAGTTCTGCGGAGATTGGCCAACTTGCAAATGCGGGCACCGCCCTAGTCGGATTTGTAAGTTCGGACGAGCGTTGGATCATTGCTAACTTTAAAGAAACTGAAATTTCAGACATTAAGGTCGGTAAAGCTGTAGATATTCAAATTGATGCTTTATCCGGAAAGAATTATACCGGAGAAGTCGAAAGTATCAGTTCCGCAACGGGCGCCACGTTTACGCTGTTGCCACCAGACAATGCGACCGGAAATTTCACCAAAGTCGTACAACGTGTTCCCGTTAAAATTAAAATCAACAATCTCAATGAGCAAGACAAAGATCAGATGCAAGCGGGACTTTCGGTGGTTGTGAAAGTGCATTTGCGGTAATTGGTTTCATAAAATTATAACTCGCTAACTAGTAGTGGAGCTCGGCTATGACTCGTGATTCAAAATTAATTGTTTTTGTAGCTGTGTTAGCTTCGCTACTAGAAATCATTGATACCTCGATTGTGAATGTGGCCTTGCCAACGATGATGGGAAACTTAGGCGCCACGTTAGAAGATATATCGTTAATTATTACGGGCTACGCAATCGCTAATGCCGTGGTTCTACCCGTGTCAGCCTGGCTTGGCGAGCGCATCGGGCGCAGAACTTATTTTTTAGGATGTATCGTGTTTTTCACCGCGACATCCGTTGCTTGTGGACTCGCGCCGAACTTGATGACCTTAGTCGTCTTTCGAATATTACAAGGTCTTGCGGGCGGCGCTCTACTTCCGACGTCGCAAACTTTAATCTACGAACAGTTTCCCAGAGAAAAAGCCGGAATGGCCGGAGCTATTTTTGGAATGAGCGTGATGATTGGCCCCACGCTAGGCCCCGTGATGGGCGGTTACTTAACGGATCACTTTGGTTGGCGTTCGATCTTTAATATAAATCTGCCACTTGGCTTACTTGCTTTATTTATCGGTATGATGGTTATTCACAATGCTCAGAAATCGGCTGAAGCCGCAGCAGAAAATAAGCCAAAACCCGCTTTTGATACTTTAGGAATCATGCTGATGGTTATCGGTATTGGCTGTTTGCAATTTGTTCTTGAGCGCGGCGAGGCCGATGACTGGTTTGCTTCGAACGCAATTATTTTTAATACTCTTTTAGCGGCCATCTGTTTACCTACTTTTGTTTGGTGGGAAGCGCGCGTGGAAAATCCCATTATCAATGTGCGTCTTTTTAAAAATGCTTTGGTTCAAAGTGGCGTGATGATGATGGCTTTACTTGGTTTTTTTCTTTACGGCGTGGTTTTCTTACTTCCTGTTTTCTTAAGCCGCATGTATCACTACGACGCCACCCAGATCGGCACTTTTTTTATTCCGGGTTCGTTGATCACGATGGCCATGATGCCGCTTATAGGTAAGCGGATGCAAGCCGGCACCAATCCGAAATATTTAATTATCATTGGCTTTACGGGGATCGAACTTTTTCTTTTTTTAATGACGAAATTTTCTCCGCTGTCGGGAAAAGATGAAATTCTAAGAATGCTTTATGTCCGCGGGTTTGCACTGGCCTTTTTATTTGTTCCCATTAACTCGTCGATCTTAAGTCAATTCTCGGGAATTAACTTAGGACAAGTTGCGGGATTGCTAAACTTGTTTCGTCAAATTGGCGGAAGTGCGGGAATTGCCTTAGTCGCAACGTTACTTAATTCCCGAAGCCATCAGAATTACCAAGATTTAAGTAATCATCTGACAGCCCTAAATCCTCAGGCTCGGGGTTTTATTAACGGAACTAATATGTCCATGCAGACCAAGCTTTCATCCGCCGTGGGACTGAACGTGGATGCCTCGGCCGCATTGAAGGCTCTTTATTTTAAAACTCAAAACCAAGTTTTCATGATGAGCTTTAATCAGCTTGTCTACATCATGATGGGGGTCATGATCCTAGTTATCTACCCAATCTACATTCTTAAAATCAAAAAAGGACCTGTGAAAATCGTCAGTGAGCATTAATTCTTTTTAAGAAACGACCTTGTCTAAAAACTCAGTTTGAGACGTTCTATTTCGTAGATCTGAATTAAAATGAATCTGCGCAACTTTTTTACGGAAAAATTTAATTTTTTTGTCTCAATTCAAGATTGGGGTTAAATGTTTCAGCGTTTTCTTCCGAAGATTTCGATATGACAAAACAAAACGAAATCAAAAAGCCATGGGGTTTACAACTTTTAATCTACGCTTTTTTAATCGCGCCTTTTGGCAATATTGCTTTAACCGCCGCGGTGTTAGGAATTACGGATTGGTACAAGCCGCATGTTTACATCCAGATTTTAGCAAATATTCAGACCCTGGATTATCTTTGGCTTGGGCTTATTTTTACTTCGGGGGTTTTGCTTACAGCTCGACATAAAACAGCCTGGCTTGTCGCTATTTCGGCTTTGTCGGCCACCGTTTTGATTAATCTTAGAAATCTATTCGAGCTCTTCCATTCTAATTCAGCATCCACCTTCGCGGTTAGCCAAGTTTTTCTTTCGCTGGTGGCGACTTCCGCAGTTGGCGTTATCTTCTTTTACTTCCGCTACCCTTACCTGGATCGCCGGGCCACACTGTTCGGTTTTGCGGGCCGCGTGGACGTCAAGATTCCTTCGGTAATACATTTTAGCTCTGAAAGTTTACAGACAAAGTGTGAATCCGTGTCGATCACCGGAGCCCGCTTCAAAATTAAAGATTCTGACACGAAACACCCAGAGAACGAAAGTTTGAGTGTGCAGTTCTCGGCGGAGGAACTTGAAATTAAGGCCCATGTTGTTCAGCATTCCGACGGAGTGCTACGTGTTAAATTTGTGAATATGACTTCAGTACAAAAATCAAAACTGATACGCATGGTTAAAAAACATCGTCATGTCGGTCAAAAGAAAAACCATAGCTTAGGTGAAACAGTTCCTGTTAAATGGGCCAGTTAAAAAAATAAAGCCGAAGCTTTTTCAAGGCTTTCGGCTTTACCGCAGAATTTTTCAGAGCTAAAGGGAACCTCTAGCGTGTTAAATTCTGCCAGGAGAAGGCTCAGTAGAAAATACTTTGCGCTTCTGGTTTGATTCCATATGCAGCTGCTCTGGCGCTAAATCCACCCCAACGTGGTATTTTTGGACCAAGGTCCAACCGTAGAAACCCGCAGCCACCGTTCCTAAAACTCCAAGACCTGTTAACAATAACGTTGAGCCCAAGCTTGGAAGTGTTTCGTACCACTTGTCATAATTTAGAACTGCCGCCACTGCAAAAAAGATAATGGTCACCGTATTCAAAACCATGTGCACAAGCCCCGTCTGCTTCGCGGCGCTATCCGCAGGAATTGCGGTGGCCCAATCAATCAGTCCAGGAATCGCCGCAACGACAGCCATCACAACGCCAGCTATATTCGCTACGACTCCGAGCCGGAACCAAAAGGGATCAGCATTATTCTGATAAACAATGTAAGCCACAAAGGTCGCCACGTAAAAAGCGACGGGAAAACCAACCAGCATCGGATGAATCGGATGACCAAAAATTTTTACTTTGCTATCCATATAATCCCCTTTCAATGAGGTGAGAAAAAATTTCTCTTAATTACTGAAAAGATAAATTGCAAGATGAGGACCAAAAAAACTTTTGCTAAAAAGCAAAATTAATTTTGTTAAAAAATCTAAAAATTAAAAAAACAGAAAATTTTATTTTTGCAAAATTGTAAAAAATTTTGTGAAAATGAATGGAGCTACAGTCTCATTCAAATTTTAACAGCGACTTTTAATTTCATAAATAAAATTTTTTGTTGAGAAAAAAAATGGCAGGCTTTTTTCCCTTGGCCGAAAATCATCAGCGGGAAAAATTACCCGACTTAGGTCAAGAATCGCTTTTCCGCGCATAAAAATAGGTTTTGATCTATGGCACATGCGTTGCTTTGTGAACCGCTCACACAACAAACCAAACACACCCCAACGGAGGAATTTTATGAAATTAACTTACGCGCGTACTGTAAAGACGTTGTCTTTATCAGCTCTCTGCCTTGCATTTGTAGCATGTAATGGCGGTAGCTCTGGAAGCTCACACGCTCCAGCAGCAAGAGCAGTAGCTTCAGAAACTGCAACAGAAGCAAATACAGCTTCAAACGTAATGACTGCATCTGGTGCAGCTCGAGTAAACTCAACAGTTACTAGCCATGATTTTGCTCCAGCAGCTTCTGGTTCAGCTGGTTCGACGATGACATTAGCTGAAATTTTAGCAGCTTACCCTGTTCTATCTGATCGCGCCGCATTCTTATCTAGTATCGACCGCGTTGTTGAGACTGATAAAAATACTTTAGACTTATATTCTGGAAACAATTTAGTAATGACATTATCTTATGATGCTTCAACTCACATGTTACACGTGATGAACAGCACTTCAGGTTTTGCGGCTGATTCAATTACATTAAATGTAACGGCTTCAGACCAAAATCAAAAAAGCGCTGTCTCTGCTTTGATGTTCACAATGTCTTCTTGCAAAGCTCCAGTAGTTCAAAAGCAAGAGCAATCTCAAGACAAGGGTCAGGATAAAGGACAAGATAAAGGCCAAGCTCAAGACAAGTCTCCTGCTCCTGCTGCTCAAGACAAGGGTCAAGATAAAGGCCAAGCTCAAGACAAATCTCCTGCTCCTGCTGCTCAAGACAAAGGACAAGATAAAGGTCAAGCTCAAGACAAAGTTCAAGAAGAGTGTGCTTCTATCGAAGGTACTTTAAACTTAGCTGAAGTAGTTCAAAAGCAAGAGCAATCTCAAGATAAGGGTCAAGATAAAGGACAAGCTCAAGACAAAGGACAAGATAAAGGACAAGCTCAAGACAAATCTCCTGCTCCTGCTGCTCAAGACAAAGGACAAGATAAAGGTCAAGCTCAAGACAAATCTCCTGCTCCTGCTGCTCAAGACAAAGGACAAGATAAAGGCGTTACTAAGAAGTAATTTACTTTAACCAAGTAAGAAAATACGGGCAGCATTTTGTTGCCCGTTTTTTTTACCCAAAATATGGGGAAACTAATGATGAAAACTATCACTTTAAAAACGATTCTTCTGTCACTGACGCTTTTACCATTGGTGGCCTGTAATAAAAGTCATCAAGATTTACCGGTTGCACAAGCGACTCACATGCCTAAAGCGGAAGTCTTAATTTCAGATATTTCGACAGATAAATGTCTTAACCTTGAAAAACTCAGTGCCCAATTAAAAAATCCTCAGTTTGCAGTACCAGCAGCCATCATGACGACAGATCTAAAACCCTTGAATGATATTTCACATAATAAAAAACAATTTTTTTCTTACGCTTCTTTCTACTATAAATTAACTCAGGCCAATGATTTGAATTTATTTACAGCGGCTAACCAGGACGCTTGTAAGTCAGTGCAACTTCTAACGGCTTCGAATGAAATTCTGACTTACAATATTACGGATCACAGTGAAACAAATCTGACGCTGACTTTATCAGATACTTACAGCGAGAATCTTCCCGATTACGAGAAGAAAGTGCTTGCGGAACGTATCGAGCCTTTTGAATACACCATCACGTACTTGGCGGCAAACCACTTTAAGGTGACTGAAAAATTTAAAAGTATTGATCCGCTCTGTGATACCAAGACAATTCTTAAGTTCGAAAGCACTAAAGATGTTGCGTGGGCGGCAACGGCAGAAGGGTTACCAACTCAATATCAAGTCGATCCTTACTACCTCAGTTTAGTTCAGGAAGCGATTACGAATGCAAACGTAAACCCAGTGCCCGCTATGCCGCCGGTCGCACCACCTGTTGCGGGGCCGCCGCTAGCTTCTACTGCGCGCTCACTTTTTTGGGCTGATGTTCCGCCGACAGTTGCGCCGACAGCGCCTCCGATAGAAACTCCGACGACTCCAACACCTGCTGTTCCACCCGCAGCAGATCCTTTGACGCCCGCAGCACCAGCGAATCCTCCGGTAGTTGCAACTCCGGCCGAGCCGGTTCGTCCCACTGTAGAAACGATTTCAGTGGATGCCATCATAAAAATTATGACATCGCCAATTCGAAACGAGCTTAAACTGTGTTCGTAAAAAAAGAAACGGGTGCCCTCAATGAACGGAACACGGCGATCATGGATTTACTCCGGTTTTTTTCTAGCTATCCTGATTATTTTTTCAGGCTGCGGAAAAAAATCGGATCCGGCTCCTGTTGAGTCTAATCTGCAGGAATGCAAAAAGACCAAACTAGAAAGTCAGTTTATTGTCCATTGGAAAAATGGAGAAAAAACTCTTATTCACGAAAAAAATGTGAATTTATTTATTAAAAAAAACAAACATGCCATTCAGCTGATCGAACCTAATTATTTAATTCATTCAAGCACAAGTAGTGCTTCTGTACTGAGTCCTTACGATAGCCAAATTCCATCGACTTCCGCACACGACATTATTCATACGGAAGCCGCTTGGAATTTGGGGTATCTGGGGCAAGGCATCACCGTCGCCGTCATTGATACGGGAGTAGCAATTAATCATCCGCAACTTAGAACTCATTTGGCCGTGAATGAAATCGAAAGTCTTTACGGACAGAATCACATTGATGACGATGGCAATGGCTTCATTGATGACATTTACGGATGGAACTTTGTTTCGGGTTCGCCGGATCAAAATGATTTAACTGGCCACGGCACGGGAATGGCCGGAATCATCACCGGAATGCCAGAGAATCGCCCTAGCCTGAGTATGGCTCCGGAAGCGAAAATTCTTTCGGTGCAGTTCATGGATCAAGATGGCGGGACGGAATATCACGCCCACCTAGCTATGGCTTATGCTTTATCTCGCAAAGTGAATATCATAAATAACAGTTGGTCAATAAGCTGCTCTGAACTTTTAAAAAATGATTTTATTTCCTGGAGTCATGAAAATGTTATTTTTGTAAACGCTTCCGGAAATATTCCGGTCGATGTTTATCAAATGGGAATTATCCCGTCATCTTTGAAGTTACCTAATAATTTGAATGCGGGATCTCTAGATGATTTCGGGCATATTTCTTCTTTTAGCGGCTATGGGGCGACCGTAAATATTTTTGCTCCCGGAGAATTAATTCCTACCATTTCACCGACCTCGGGCTGGAGTGATAGTATTCAGGCTTC
>JAYTHR010000470.1:0-3003 GCA_043732425.1 Bdellovibrionales bacterium | reverse complement strand
GATTCCACGGGTCGATTTTTTTCTTTTCGTTCATGGGATGGATCTATATGAAGTCCAACTAAAAGGAAATCACAGTTATCTGAACATTCCTTTAACATCATCATATGTCCCGCATGAGGTCCTAAATCAAAGGCACCAGCAATGAATCCAATTCTTTTTTCATCTTTTGCGAACTCGGGCATTGGCAATTTCCTTTGATAAGATTTAAAACGGACTATTGCCCCGTTAACGTCAAAATTTTACCCGTCAATAAAACTCATATGAAATTAAAACAGTGTTAACAGTTCCCTTGATAGAGATGAGCATGGAACATGCCAATTCACCTTATTTTTCTATCGGTCCCATTATTGCTCTTCATTCTTGCGATACTCAATCATGAGACGGAGATATTTTGAATGGACTGCCGCCGAAAATAAAAAATAAGACTCCAACGATAACCTGCCTATTTGTAGATATTGGTGGAGTAATATTATGCGACGGCTGGGATCATCATTCACGCAGAAAAGCTGCTAAGCAGTTTAGGATTAATCGTAATGAAATGGAACTTCGGCACAAATTAAATTTTGATACGTTTGAAGAAGGAAAACTCACACTCAATGAATATTTAGACAGAGTGATTTTCTGTGAAAAACGTTCATTCACCAAAACTGATTTCTCTAGCTTCATGTATGCGCAATCAAAGCCGTATCCTAAAATGATTCAACTGATCGTTGATTTAAAGCTTAAATATGGACTGAAGATTGGTGTTGTTAGTAACGAGGCCAGAGAATTAAATTCTTTTAGAATAAATAAATTCAAGTTAAATCAATTTGTAGATTTTTTTATTTCATCTTGTTTTGTTCACTTACGCAAACCCGATAACGATATCTATTATCTTGCGATGAACGTCGCGCAAGTGCAGCCTAAAAATATTCTTTACATAGAGAATACGGCGATGTTTGTTGAAGTTGCCGAAGCCTTGGGAATTCAAAGCATTTGTCACACTGATTTTAAGTCGACTCAAAAGAAATTAAGTGCATTTGGACTGCATAGCGATGAGGTTCACTCATGAAATTTGTCGGTGGTTCTATCCTTACAATTAACGGCGGTTCTTCTAGTATCAAATTTGCGATCTTCGAATCCGAAAAACAGCTTCGGAAAATTCTAGAAGGCGCAATTGAACGAATTGGTTTAAGTGAAAGTGCTTTTCGGGTTGCATTCGCGAATCAAGAAAATGAAATTGCACAGAAAATTTTGGCACCAGATTACAAGACTGCAATTCAGTTTTTGATGAACTGGTTAGAAAAAAATGATGAGTTAACGACTTTGATCGCTATAGGACATCGGGTGGTGCATGGCGGCCCACTGTATAATCAACCTGAACTGATTACTTTAGAAATGATTAAAAATCTAAAGAGCATAAGTCCATTCGATCCCGAACATTTACCAGTTGAGATTTTGATCATGAAATCTTTTTTTCAAAGGTTTCCCGATCTTCCGCAGGTGGCCTGCTTCGATACGCACTTTCACTATTCTATGCCGCGGGTGGCGCAAATCTTACCAATACCTCGTCGGTTCGAAGTGCAAGGTCTAAGGCGATATGGTTTTCATGGTCTGTCATATGAATTCTTGATGAAGGAGCTGACCCGCTTGGTCGGAGTTAAAGCAGCAGGTGGCCGAATTATTCTCGCTCATCTTGGTAGTGGCGCAAGCTTAGCGGCCGTACATAAAAGAAAGCCCGTGGATACGTCTATGGGTTTCACTCCAGCATCGGGTCTGCCGATGGGTACACGCTCTGGCGATCTTGATCCTGGACTATTTTCTTTTCTGGTTCATTCAGATGGATTCGATGCAGATAAATTCAGTGAAATGGTTAATTTTCAGTCCGGCTTATTGGGCGTCTCTGAAATCAGCTCAGATATGCGAGACTTGCTGAAGTTTGAAAGTAGCGATGACCGCGCAGCCGAGGCCATCGAGATGTTTTGTTATCAAACGAAAAAATGGATTGGTTCCTTTGCTGCGATATTAGGTGGACTCGACACTTTAGTATTTACCGGTGGAATCGGTGAACGATCCGCGACAATTCGAGCTCGTATTTGCAGTGGTCTGGAATTTCTAGGAATCGAAATCGATAAAGAGAAAAATTTGAAAAATAGAGGATCCATTTCCGCTAAGAAAGGACGTGTTGATATACATGTCATTCGTGCCGACGAAGAAAAAATGATTGCGAGCTGGGTATCCCGCGTGATTGATCCAACTAATAAATATCACCACATTCAATACGCGAAAAAAAATAAGCAACACAACACAAAGGAAGGTCATTATGTTAATTAGTGCAAAAAGTTTAAGGGACTATAAATTACTTGGTCTCGATGCAGAAATCGGAAAAGTTAAAGAATTTTATTTTGACGACAAACACTGGGCTGTTCGCTATTTAGTAGCAAATACTGGCAACTGGCTAACTGGAAAACAAGTTTTAATTTCTCCATATTCACTTAAAGATATTTTTGAGCACACAGAAAATATAGCGGTCAATTTGACGAAAAAGCAAATAGAGGACAGCCCATTGTTAGATAGCGATAAGCCCGTTTCACGGCAATATGAAAAATCCTACCGGAGCTATTATGAATATCCAACATATTGGAGCGGCCCTTATGCATGGGGGATGTATCCCTATTTCGTACGCGATCCTTTGAAATGGAAAGAGTTTACCGAAAGCAATGAATCCTGGGATCCTCAGCTGCGTAGCACCCGTGAGGTTGATGGCTATCACATTGAGGCTACGGACGGTGAGGTTGGTCACGTCAATGACTTTATCATCGATTCTGAGACATGGGCGCTTCGCTATCTCGTCGTAGGTACACTTAACTGGTGGCCAGGCAAACAAGTACTAGTCTCGCCTCAATGGATTGAAAGCGTAAGCTGGCCCGACCGAAAAGTTTACGTCAACCTTTCTCGTGATGCGATTAAACATTCAACTGAATACACGGATGAGTCTCTGCTGACCCGAGAGTACGAGGCCAA
>JAYTHR010000469.1:0-3012 GCA_043732425.1 Bdellovibrionales bacterium | reverse complement strand
TTGGTCCAAAAGCGAGAATAAAGTAAGTGACCAACGGTGTGTTCGGGCCCACCCACATACAAATCGACGGGTAGCCAATATTTTGCGGCTTTCTGGCTAAAGGCTTCTTTCGTGTTATGAGGATCAGCGTACCGGAAAAAATACCACGATGATCCCGCAGCGCCCGGCATCGTATCGGTGATTCTTTTTCCTTTTAGTTCTGCGCGCGAGTAGTTAACCCAGTCTTGGTTCTTTGCTAACGGAGCTTCGCCGGTTTCTGAAGGTTCGTAATTGGCCACTTCAGGAAGAAGGACAGGAAGCTCATCTGCAGAGACGGCAGTCAAAGTCCCATCAGTCGTTTGGAAGATAGGGAAGGGCTCGCCCCAGTATCGTTGGCGCGAAAAAAGCCAATCGCGCAATTTATAATTAATTTGTTTTTTGCCTAATTTTTCTTCTTCTAGAAAAGAAATCATTTTAGTAATCGCATCTTTTTTTGTTAAACCATTTAAAAAATCAGAGTGGCATAGAATTCCGTCACCCATGAAAGGCAAATCAGTCTCTGATTCCAAAACGCGGATGATCGGTAGCTTAAATTTTTGCGCGAATTCAAAATCACGTTCGTCATGCGCGGGTACGGCCATAATCGCGCCGGTTCCGTAATCCATCATGACGTAATCTGCAATCCAGACGGGAATTTCTTTTTTTGTCAGCGGGTTAATAGCAAAACCGCCCGTGAAAACTCCGGTTTTTTCTGTACTGGCTTTACGATCAATTTCAGATTTTTTAGAGGTATTCAAAATATAATCCGCAACAATTTTACTTTGTTCTGCGGAAGTTAACTTTTTTACTAGCGGATGCTCTGGTGCTAGCACCATGAAAGTGGCTCCAAATAAGGTATCGGGGCGAGTGGTAAAAACTTCGACGGCATCATGTAAAGGTAAATTTTTTAATGAGAATAAAACAGAAGCGCCTTCAGATTTACCAATCCAGTTACGCTGGCCTTCCTTGGTTCTTTCGGGCCAATCCAACTGATCTAAATCATTAAGCAAGCGTTCGGCATAATCAGTAATTTTAAGCATCCATTGCTTCATTGGGACGCGAACGACGGGATGGCCGCCACGTTCTGATTTGCCTTCAACAATTTCGTCATTGGCTAGAACTGTTTTCAGTGCTGGGCACCAATTTACGGGAACTTCTTTTTGATAAGCTAATCCTTTTTCAAATAATTTTAAAAAGATAAACTGCGTCCATTTGTAGTAGTTAGGGTCGCATGTTGAAATTTCACGGTTCCAGTCAAAACTAAATCCGTATTTTTGTAAAGTGGCTCGGAAAGCAGTAATTGCTTTTTCGGTGGTGATTGCTGGATGAACACCAGTTTGAATGGCATACTGTTCGGCCGGAAGACCAAAGGCATCGTAACCCATTGGGTGTAAAACGTTAAATCCACGGGCCCGCTTGTAACGAGAAAGTACATCTCCTGGCGTGTAAGCCGCGATGTGACCCATATGTAGACCAGATCCCGACGGATAGGGAAACATGTCTAGCGCGTAGTACTTTGGTTTTGTTGAGTTGTCGTCAGCGACATAAGCTTTTTGCTCGGTCCAAATTTTCTGCCATGTAGATTCAATAATACTGTGTTTCATAGAACACAAGTTTAGTCAGAGAATACGTGAAAGTAAATAAAAAGCAGAGCCTTGCGCTCTGCTTTTTATAGGAAGACTTAAAATTTAAAACAGTTCAACGAAACTAAGCGGCGTAGGTGCGGCTTAATTTAGAATAACGAGCGAAATCTTTTTTATAAGACTTTGTTGAAAAATCATGATTTTTTGCAATCACAGTTTTTAAGAAATTGTAGTAGTGATTATACATATAACTAGCAAAAAAAGATGTCAAAAATGTCGAATTCATTTCCGAGAAATATTCATTTTTGCAAAATGCCGTCATGTATTTTTGTGACATCATCCACCATTTAGTTGCCTCTGAGCGATCGATAAAATTAGAGACAAAATAATTTTTGTTATTAAATTTATAACCAATTTCAAAACCAGTTCCAGCTTTGATGAAGTAGCCCTTAAAAGTATAATCACCCCATGTGAAATTTTTTGTCATTGTGTATCCCTTTGTGTATTGCGTTTGTCGCAGGGACTATAGTTATTCAGAAGTTGTTTAGTTAGCTAGTCCTGAAGAAATCAGAGGTGAAAATCTGGCCTTAGATCAAAAGGGTCGGATTAAAGCGAGCTGGTCTTAGGTTCGTTAATTGACTTAAAAATAAATATATTCGAAATAGTTGTCTCAATTTAAGACAACTAGGCCTTAAATTTTCGAGGTAAAGACCGATAAGTAAGTAGTGAAAAAAGATCCTCGCAATCGACCCATTTTAGTTCTAGATGAAGACCCGCAAACCTTAGAGGCCATGCTTGAGCCCCTACGTTGGGAAGGGTATGATGTGCGTGGATTAACGTCTTCGAAAGAGGCTAGCGAATTTCTGAATTACTGGAAGCCGCAGTTGATCATCGTTGATCCAGATTTTGCAAATGAAGATGGACTTAAATATTTAAATTCCTTGGCGCCTTATTTAGATACCACCAGTTTGATTGTGGTCTCTTCAGAAAAAGCGACCGAGAGAATTTCAGAATGTCTTGATATGGGTGCTAACGATTATATTACGGCTCCGTTTGTTGCGATGGAATTTTTAGCGCGCGTGCGGGCTCAGCTGCGCTTTCGGGATACTAAAGAGCAGTTAATTGAAGCGAATCAGCAGTTGCAAGAACTAGTTGAAATTGATGATTTGACCGGCTTATTTAATATGCGTTCCATTTTTCAGAAATTAGAATTTGAAATGGAGCGTGGTAAAAGATTTAATCGCGCCGTCACGGTCGTCATGATCGATATGGACCACTTCAAAACGGTGAACGATGGTCATGATCATTTATTCGGAAGTTATGTCTTATCCGAAGTTGGAAAGATAATTAAACAGTCGACACGTTCGGTTGATATTCCAGCGCGCTACGGTGGGGATGAATTTTTAATTGT
>JAYTHR010000468.1:0-3025 GCA_043732425.1 Bdellovibrionales bacterium | reverse complement strand
CGCTTGAAACCTTAAATAAATCGATATTCTCTTTAAGTTCCTCTTGAAGGAGTATTCGAAGCTGATTAAGCACGAGTTTGCCAGCGCGAAAACGGGGCTTGTCGGCATCATATTTTGCAGAAGCCTGAGTCGATATATGCCCATAATCGACCGATTTAGTTTTTCCCCTATTACGTAAGTTTTGAGCGCGCTTGACCAATGCATTGTTAAACAGTTCTTTAGATTTTTGTTCAACTCCATCAGTCGCAATCCGAATTAATTCAGTAGCCCGGTCGACAGATATCGATGTATAGATTTCAGTAATATGCAAAGGGTCAAGAAAAACGGACTCGATGTCTGTCCCTGGCGTGACGTACAAGAAAATCGACGCGGTCAGAAACTTTTCATTTATTTCAGTAATTTCTTCTGCTTCAAGATAATCACAGTCGCGATGAACTATAACAACAGTATTTGGGTCATGCTGATGAATAAATGCTGTTATCGTCACAGCGCTATCCAAGTTCGAACATCCATTGTAAGACCACAAGTCAAAGTCTGAGTCTTCAAAACCCGAAGACTTTAAGAGAGCTCTCATTGGGCTAAGATTCGAGTCCTCGGTAAGAATCGCAAACTTCAGAATGCCATTGCGTAATTTATCAATCTTATCTAATGCACCAAGTTCTAATAATTTATCAATAATAAGAATTGATTCATCGGGTTGAAGCGATCCACGAGAAAGCCAAAGTATCTTAGTAAAGTTCTGCAGCTCATCAACGATGTGTCGCGAGTGAGTCGCTAACGCGACTTGAATGTCGTCACGCTCGGCTAATTGTGAAAGAAGCCGCGCAAGTTTCCTCTGATTGTTAGGGTGTAAATGAGCATCGGGCTCGTCGAGAAGAAGAACTTTTGGCTGATACATGTGGACATATGCTAAGACCTGAGCTGCTTGAAGAACACCAGTCCCCGACAAATCAATTGGTCGACTTCCATTGCCGTCTTCTTCTGTTACGGATATCTCCGTGTCAATGTCAGGACGAAATGAAACCTCAATGTGGACTTCAGGATAGATTAGTGTAAAGTCTTGTGTAAACCGGAGCCATGCATCTTCATCACGTCTAAGCAAAAGAAGAATGTTTCTGAAAACTCTATTTGCATCACCTTGAATAGCAGCTCGACGGACCAGACTCTCACTCTGAAATGCTTCTATGCTTGATATTCCTGATAATCCAGGAACATACACGCTAAAAGGTCGCGCAGTCGAAGCCAACAATTTTCCAAGTTCTTCGCCAACTGCTTTGATGTTGAGTGCGTCATTCTTGCCACGCGTGAGTTGCAGTGAAACTGATAGCGAGATTCCATTTACTTGCGCATCGAGCTCAAGAATAATAGCACTTGCAGCATGACTAAGTAGCCGACCGCCGGATCCCAATGCAAAAACGTCTTTGACAGGGGAGTACAAGACCTGCTCGCGTGTTAACGAGCCAGTGAATTGATTAGCTTTCCAAGTTAGGCTGCTTGCAGCAGTAGCTTGCAGCAGCGATGACGAAAATTGCACCGCTTGAAGGATGCTGCTTTTCCCAGCATTATTTGCACCTACTAATAACGTGAACTTACCAAAACCGATTTCAACACATTCGATAGATTTAAAGCGTTTAACTCGAATAGCCGTTATGGCAACCTTAGGTTCAGCGATGGTTTGCTGATTAAATAATAATAACAAACTCATTTTCCGTCAAGATCGTTTGCTAAAGCGGCAGATTCATCGCGTCGTAACTTTGAATGCGCACCGATCGGTGGATGAAGCGGAGTTTTCCCTTTGAGGATGTTGTCCACCGTAACAAGTTGAATAATCGGAAACTGTTGTTGCCAAAGATCTGACCAGTAAGTACCGGCATTTTCAGCCGCCACTTTTAATGCGGTCGTGAATGGTTGTAATGAAACAATGATCCCCATCGCTGCACCTATTTGTACAATTTGCGAATGCAGAGCTTTTACATCAGCAACCTCTACACGGCGACCTTTTACCTCAACCAATATCCTCTTCTCTTGGCCATCTCGCTCAATAAAATTAAAGAATCCGTCTACGCCCGTCAATTGCTTGAATGGACGGGCCGGAAGTGCGGAGAGTTCTGAAAGCACCCAAGATTCAAAGCCAACTGGATCAAGCTTTGCCAGCTTTGTAGCATCCGCTATAGTCTCCGGAGAGTTTTCGAGAGTATAGCTAACACTTTTCCCAAATCGTTTTGCAAGACGATATCTAACCAACGCAATCGCCTCATGTGAATCGTCGATTCCAATCCATTTACGATTCATCGCTTGAGCCACTTCAATTGACGATCCACTGCCGCAAAACGGATCAAGTATCACGTCACCGTCGTTTGAAGATGTTGCTACTATTCGCTCTATAAGACGAATTGGCTTTTGTGTATTGTATGGTAGGCGTTCACTCTCTTCAAGGTAAGACGATTCAACCCAAAGATTGTCAACGAGTTGATCTAGGGTTGATTCAAGAAATTGTTTTAACTGCGGTTTCTTATTCGTATCGCTTGAATACACAATTCGATTCTCACGGTCGAGCTTTTCCATTTCCAACCGCGTGAAACGCCAGCCGCCTGGCGGGCTAGCAAATTGTTTCCATTCAAAGACATGACCTCGCTTCGAAATAGCACTTAACAGATTTGAAAGCCGATAAGGTCGACCCTTGTCATCAACATACGGGTATTCTGCAAGCAAACTACTTGCGGCGCTTGGCGGGACCTGAACATGCCAAGTGTACGTTTCCGACTTAGTATAAAACAGAATAGTTTCTGCCACGTTGGTGAAACGTCGTAAATGCGTGCCTCTCGCTGCGACTTTCCAGTAAATCGTATTTTTGAATGAAGCAGGCCCGAAAATCAGGTCTAGCAAAATTTTTATAAGATGTGCTGTTTCGGCATTGCAATGAATGTAAAGAGAACCAGTTGGCTTTAGAACGCGGTGAAACTCTGAAAGTCGTGCTGCTAAAAATATCAAGTACGACGAGGATTGATTCTGAGAAATTTGACTT
>JAYTHR010000467.1:0-9969 GCA_043732425.1 Bdellovibrionales bacterium | reverse complement strand
CGACTGCATCAATCTGAACGGAAGCCAATTGGCTGCAGATTGCAAAAGTGAAGTTTCCAGAGCCCGCATAAAGTTCCGTTATACGAGCAGGATTAATTTTTTCAGAAAGCTGAACGATCTGCTGACTCAGCAAAGAATTAACTGCCGTATTGACTTGAGAAAAGGATAGTCCCTGACCCTTTTCGCCGATTCTGGAGTATTCGAAATTATGACTTTGATTAATTTTAAGTTCATATTTGATGACGTCATCGGTAGATTTTAGTTTTGCTTTTAGCTTTGGTATCTCATCTGAAATTCTTTTATCTGCAATTAAGCAGGCTTCAATATCGACAATTTCGTGAGATTTCTCTTTGAAATAGCCCAGTTTATTGTGCTGACTTTTCAGTTGAATACGATTTCGATAATGGAAGGGCTGCGGAGACTGAACAGATTTTTGAAGTTGATAATTTACCGCCGGTATAAATTTAGCGAAGAGTTCCTTTAATATGTTTTCCTTCTGAATAACTTGCTCGTCCTCAGAGATCTGCTGCCAACTGCAACCACCGCAAGCGATTGCGTAGGGGCAAGGTGGAACTCGTCGCGAGCCCCCGGCAGTCACTATTTCGACAATTCGACCTGTCAGAAAATTTTTTTCAGTACCAGTAATTTTGATTTTGACGACATCTTGCGGGGCCGATTTTCCAACAAAAACGACCACTGACTTCTGCTGGTGTTGAATTCGGGCGACGCCGTCACCACCGACTGCCATTTTTTCAATTTGTACCGTGTGTTCAGAATTTAAAAGGGACTCTAAGCCAGAGTCCCTTTTAGGTGCATTTTGATTACTTTTTTCGATTGATTTAAAGCCAGCTTTTTTCGTCACCAGCTAATTATATTCGAGCAGTCTCGAATTACAATTATATTCGAGCAGTCTCGAATTACAAGTTAACAAGCTCGTGCTTGTCAAAAAAGATAGCTAATTCACGCTCTGCAGAGGCTACAGAATCAGATCCATGAACCGCATTTTCACCCATTGAATCACCGTGTTTTGCACGAATGGTTCCCGCTTCCGCTTTTTTAGGATCTGTAGCGCCCATGATTTCACGATTTTTTAAAACTGCGTTTTCGCCAGATAAACACATCATCAAAACAGGACCTGAAGTCATGAATGTAACTAATTCGCCGAAAAAAGGACGCGCGCTATGTTCTGCATAAAATAATTCACATTTTTCTTTTGAAATCATAGTTAATTTTGCTGCCGCAATTTTTAACCCTGCTTTTTCAAAAGTATGAATGATATCACCAAGGGCATTTTTCTTAACTGCGTTTGGTTTAATGATTGAAAATGTTCTTTCTTTTGCCATGTTTGATCCTTTGTTTGTTATTAATTATTTCAACATTGATTTTAAAGTCGTACCCATATCAGCCGGTGAGCGCGATATTTTACAACCGGCGGCTTCTAAAGCTTTGAATTTTGCCTCAGCCGTCCCTTTGCCACCACTGATTATGGCTCCGGCGTGACCCATGCGTTTACCTGCTGGGGCTGAAGCTCCGGCAATAAATACAGCTACCGGTTTCTTGAATTCTTTTTTGATATATTCCGCGGCTTCTTCTTCCGCTGAACCACCAATTTCACCGATCATGATCACGGCGTCTGTGTTGGGATCCGCATTAAATAATTTCAATATATCGATAAAGTTCGTTCCATTCACAGGATCTCCACCGATACCGACGCACGTTGATTGACCTAAGCCTAAAGCAGAAAGTTGACCAACGGCTTCGTAAGTTAAGGTTCCAGAGCGTGATAAAACGCCGATGCGGCCTTCTTTATGAATATGGCCAGGCATAATTCCAATTTTACATTGTCCTGGCGTAATAACGCCCGGGCAATTTGGTCCAATAAGACGCGTTTTTTTACCTTGCAGATATCTTTTTACGCGAACCATATCTAAAACGGGAATTCCTTCAGTGATGCAAATAACTAAATCAAGTTCAGCATCCACAGCTTCTAAAATGGAATCGGCAGCAAAAGCTGGCGGAACGAAAATCATAGAAGCGTTGCAACCTGTTTTAGCTTTAGCTTCTTTTACGGTATTAAAAACGGGAATCCCTAAATGAGTTGTTCCGCCTTTTCCAGGAGTCACTCCGCCCACCATTTGCGTTCCGTAGGCCTTACATTGTTCCGAGTGAAATGAGCCTTGCGCTCCGGTTAAACCCTGACAAATTACTTTTGTATTTTTATCGATAAGAATAGCCATATTTTACCCTTTAATTGCAGCTGTAATTTTTTTCGCTGCATCCGTTAAATCATTTGCTGGAATAATGTTCAGGCCACTCGCAGCGAGGATTTTTTTACCAAGTTCGACATTCGTGCCTTCAAGCCGCACAACCAATGGAACTTTTAGTCCCACTTGTTTTGAAGCGGCAATAACACCTTCTGCGATGACATCACATTTCATGATGCCGCCAAAAATATTGACTAAAATTCCTTTAACATTAGGGTCTTTCAGAATAATTTTGAAAGCATTAGTTACTTTTTCCTTATCTGCACCGCCGCCAACATCTAGAAAGTTCGCCGGAGCAGCCCCATGAAGCTTAATGATATCTAAAGTCGCCATCGCAAGACCCGCACCGTTGACTAAGCATCCGATCGTTCCGTCTAGCTTAATAAAAGCTAAGTCAAATTTTGAAGCTTCAATTTCCGTTGGGTCTTCTTCGTTCAAATCACGAAGTTCTAAAATTCCCGGTTGACGATAAAGCGCGTTGGAATCGAAATTCATTTTCGCATCTAAGCAAATCACGTCATTTTCTTTTGTAACAACCAAGGGATTAATTTCTGCGATAGAACAGTCACATTTAATAAAGGCCTCGTATAAGCCCATAAAAAACTTTGTCGCTTTATTCACAACATCGGGTGACATTCCAATAGCAAACGCTAATTCGCGAGCTTGCCATGCGCCCAAACCCGTCACCGGATCGATATCTACTTTTTTAATCGCGCTCGGATTGTGTTCTGCAACTTCTTCGATATCGACGCCGCCTTCGCTGGAAGCCATCATCGCTACTCGGCCAGTCACGCGGTCGATCAAACAGGCGACGTAATATTCTTTCGCGATATTACAACCTTGTTCGATATAAAGTTTTTGTACTTTTTTACCCTCAGGTCCTGTTTGATGAGTGACCAAAGTCATCCCGATCATTTTCGATGCTAAAGTATGAACCTCATCTAAAGTTTTTGCGATTTTTACACCGCCACCTTTTCCGCGTCCGCCGGCATGAATTTGAGCTTTAACCACCCAAAGTGCGCCGCCAACCTCTTTAGCCGCAGCGACAGCTTCATCGGGCGAGTGAGCTACTCGGCCCTTCAGCGTTGCGACGTTGAATTTTCTTAAAACTTCTTTGGCCTGGTATTCATGAATATTCATTACGAACCTTTCAGTTAATTAGAGACTTTGATCTTTATTGAACGTTTTTTAAACCAGCGACTAAACCGCGGACGGCTTCAACAGATTTATCAAACTCTGCTTTTTCATCGGCGTTCATTTTGAAATCAATAATCTTTTCCATTCCCGCACCACCTAATTGGCATAAAACGCCAACCATCAACTTGTCAGTCACGCCGAATTCGCCGTTCAGCTCAACCGCGCACGGAATAATTCTTTTTTGATCTTTTAAAATAGCTTCCGCCATTTCAATGGCACCCCGAGATGGAGCATAAAAAGCAGAACCCGTTTTCAAATGGCCACCGATTTCCGCGCCCGCTTGTTTTGTACGAGCCACAATCGCTTTAATTTTCTCAGCTGAAAGAAGATCTGTGATTGGTACAGAACTTACGGCTGCTGTTCGTACGACCGGCATCATCGCGTCACCGTGATTTCCAAGAACAACTCCGCTGACATCTTTAATAGAGACATTTAATTCTTCAGCTATAAAAGCCCGGAAACGAGCCGAATCTAAAGATCCACCCATTCCGATCACGCGCTCACGAGGGAAGCCCAGCTGTTGTTTCGCGTAAACCGCCATCACATCCATGGGGTTACAAACGACGATTACAACTGAATCCGGAGCATACTGTTTAATTCCGGCGCAGCAGTCTTTAACTATTTTAGCGTTGATTCCCACAAGTTCATCACGGCTCATGCCTGGCTTACGTGGCATTCCCGCAGTTAAAATAACAACGTCAGCGCCCGCGATGTCCGCGTAGTTCGATGTTCCTTTAACTTTTGAATCGAATTTTTCGATCGGAGAAGATTGAAATAAATCGAGAGATTTTCCAATAGCCGTTCCTTCGTTGATGTCCACAAGGAAAACATCGCCCAATTCTTTCTGAGCCGCCCAGTGAGCTGTTGTTGAACCTACGAAACCCGCACCGATAACGGCCACTTTTTTTCTTTTGTGAGCTTGGAATGCCATGGAATATCTCCTTAAATATGATTGAGCTCTGTGATTCGAGCTGAAATTATTGAATTGCGATCACTGAAGTTGTAGAAGATTAGTCAAAAAAGAACAAGCTTGTTCAAAGCGAGTCATCGAAACACGACATTTTCCCAGTGTTTAGAGTGGCAACAAATTGTGCAGTTCAAGTGATTTATCTTGCTCATCCGCTTCTTTCTTACGAAACTACCCACAAGAAAACCAGTTCATCAACAAACGTAAGAGGGTCTATGAAAAAAATATTCTTATTCGTATCACTAATTCATTTAATTTCATTCGCACAAAGCTCAACTCAAACGCATTATTCCCAGGATGAAAACCAATCCATCTTTTCAAAAAATCAAAAAATTGCGACAGATGGAGTGGAAGTTTACGATTCAAATCTAGAAATGAAAGCTCATAAGCGTCTTGGGGTTGGACTGATGGTTGGCGGAGCTCTTGGATTATTAGGATTGAATTTGGAAATAAATGTAGAACCTAGCGAAGCGGCAGTTTTTGGCCTGGGCACCGGTCCAAGTTACAATTCATTTAATTTCGGCTGGAAACACAATTTTATCGGAAATTATTTATCGCCCTACACAAAAGTCGGGTATTCGAAGTGGTTTAATGCGGGCGGAAGCTCGGCTTCAGCGTCGGATTCGGATATTTTACGACGTGTTTTGAACGATGAAGAAATAAAGAAGAATCGTTTTGGCGCCGATTTTATAGTTGGTAGCGCAGGTTTAGAATACAATCAGCTGGAAGGCGAATTGTCGGGAATAAATCTTTTTGGTGAGTTGGTGATGATGGCCGAAATAAAAAGAACAGTTTTTATTCCATCAGGTGCTATCGGAATTAATTATTATTACTAGGCCGAAGTTTATTCGCAGTGTTTTTTCATATTGATTTAACTTAATCAATTCAACTACTTACAAATCATAAAACGTATTTTAGAAATAAAAAAACCCCTGGTTTTAAAGCCAGGGGTTCTTAAAGCAATTGCTTTACAAAAAAAACTACTTCTTTTTCTTTTTAGTAGCTTTTTTTGCAGATTTTTTTGCTGTTTTCTTCGTAGCTTTTTTAGCTGCTTTTTTCTTTGCCATGTTAGTCCTCTCGGTGCGAGTTCATTTCTGATCCCGCAGTTGTTGTTGTTTAGACTTTTCAGTCTTCCTTAATAAAATTGTTAATAAAACGACAAGGTTCGTCAACAAAAAAATTTCTTGCATCAAATTTGCGTTCATCAAGTTCATTAACGGAGGCTGAAAAGATGATTGAAGTCCTAATTTCGATGTTCGGATTTATAATTATTCTGCGAATTTTGTCTCACCTGCAGAAGTTTCAAGTTCTAAATCAGAGAAAAGCGATTCAGTTGTTCTTTCTGTTTCAGCTTCCGATGTATTTTCTTCTGTTTTTCAAAGACCTGTTCATCGTATCTCTTATCTATATCGGCATTTTTCTGTTGGGCTTGATCTTTTTTCAAAAAATATTAACTTTTTTCGTAAAAAGAACTCATGAAAAGCGGTCGATCCAATTTATTGATGAACTTATTTTGCTGATGAAGACGGGTAAATCAGCGCAAACCAGTTTGAAAATTTCCTATTCTCAACTATCAGAATGGGAAAAAACTGTCTTCAAACCCATTTTATTTTGTTTTGACGTCGATTCGAGTTCAAAAGTTTCAACAATTCATCTTCAACAGGAATTTTATTTTACCGAGTTGGCATTCATTTTAGTTTCATCAACCAAAGTGATTGATCAACTTTCTTCTTTTCGTGAGGGATTGAAAATTCAGCGCAATTTGAGACATAAGTCGGTGCAAGTGACGAAACAAATTCGCGCTCAAGCGGTTGTGGCCGTCTTTATTTATTGCGGAATCTTCTTATTAAGTTGGCAACACTTTAACTTGAAGCAAGAAATTGGCCTGATTTTGTTGTCGCTATCTATTTTTACAGTGGGTCAGGTGCTGATCTTCATTATAGGGGGGCGAATTAAGTGGAAAACATAACTCCAAGCTTACTTTTACTTTGGGACGTAAAGAGATCCTTAGAAAAAGGCCAATCCGTGTCCCACGGTATTAGAAATTTTAATGACCGAAACCTGGCGCATGAGTTTTGTTTCTTCGTGAAGAAATGGTTTCTTCACTATCAAACCGAAAAAACGGCCTTAAACAGTCTTCATTTGAATCCCACACGGCGCTATTTGCTTTCCCTAATTGAGTACGGATTAGCGGGTCAATCGATTCTAGAGGCTCTAAAGTCGTACGAGCTGGAACTTATCATGAGCTGCGAAGATGAGATTCAAAGCCATGTTGCCAAACTTCCTTTGAGCTTACTGATTCCCTTAATGGGATTCATTTTTCCGTCTTTGATGATGCTTTTAGTTTGGCCAGCGTTAAAGATGCTTCAGTTTTAATAAATTTGTTGAGAAAAAAGGTCTGAACCTCTATTTTTAAATAAAAATACAGGAAGGCCGCCAGCATGAAGCCCAACAACGATGAAAATCTTCACCTTTTAGTCCGAGAACTGTCCAAAAGTCAGCCGAACGCAGAAATTATCAAATCCAAAACGCAAATTTTAGGAATTCCCTATAGCGATGATTTAATTATTTTAATGTCTGATGTTATGGTGTATTTAGCCAAGCAACCAAAAAAGAAATCTTCACTGAAAGAAAAACTAGCATGAGCCTTTCTCAATCTGATTCTATCTTACAAACCATCGGCGGCACGCCGCTGGTAAAACTTCAAAAAATCACTAAAGATTCCAAACACGAATATTACGCCAAGCTAGAGTATTTCAATCCAGGTGGCTCAATTAAAGACAGAATTGCTCTGGCTTTAATTGAAGGAGCCGAAAAACGAGGTGAATTAAAACCCGGTGGAACCATTGTGGAAGCCACTTCAGGAAATACGGGACTGGGACTTGCTCTTGTGGCTGCGGTTCGCGGTTATAAATGTATTTTCGTTCTTCCGGCAAAGATGTCCGAAGAAAAGCGCGCCATACTTCGCGCCTATGGAGCCCGTGTTGTGATTACCCCGACCGGAGTTGAACCCGAGGATCCAACAAGTCATTACTCAGTGGCCAAAAAAATTGCGTCGACATTAAAAGCGAAAACGGGAAATTGTTTTTATACGAATCAATATCATAATCCTGACAATTTTGATGCTCACTACAACGTAACAGGTCCCGAATTATGGAATCAGGCCGGCGGAAAAATCGATGTTTTGGCTGCAGGTGTAGGGACGGGCGGAACTCTGTCGGGAGTTGCGAAATATTTGAAAGAAAAAAATCCCGACATAAAAATACTTTGTACCGATCCGATTGGAAGTATTTTAGCTGATCTTTATAACTTCGGAAAAGTGATCGAACCAGCAGGATCGTATCAAGTTGAAGGCGTTGGCGAAGATATGCTACCTGAAAATTGCCACTTAAAACGCTTTGATGCCTTTGAAAAAGTAAATGACTACGATTCGTTTGCGATGACTCGCCGACTTGTGGCTGAAGAAGGTATGTGCGTTGGTCCCTCTAGCGGTTTAATTCTTGTCGGAGCCATGCGGTACGCAGAAAAATTAACAAAACCATCAAAAATTGTCGTGGTGATGCCAGATTCAGGAAAAGCCTACTTAAGTAAGGCTTTCAACGACAAATGGATGGTCACAAATGGCTTCTTGGCGGAAGCGGAAATGAAAAAAGCATTCAATATTGAAGTGTTGGCTTCAGAGGAAATGAAAAATTATGTCTAATTTGAAAAGCTCAGTGAAAGATAAAATGAAATTTGCTACGCGGTCGATTCATGCGGGTCAGCACCCTGACCCTTCGACCGGGGCGATCATGACTCCGGTTTATTTGACTTCGACTTACGTGCAGCAGTCCCCAGGCGTGCATCAGGGATGGGAATATTCCCGAACTCACAATCCAACGCGTAAGGCGTATGAAAACTGTATTGCTAATTTAGAGTCAGGAAAGCGTGGTTTTGCTTTTGCTTCGGGCTGTGCGGCGACGACGACGATTATGCACATGTTAAAACAAGGTGATCATGTGATTGCCATGGATGATATGTACGGCGGGACATTTCGTCTATTTGATAAAGTTTTACGGCATAATGGACTGGAATTTTCTTACGTCGATTTAACCGTGATCGAAAATTTCACAAAAGCCATCAAACCAAATACTAAAATGATTTGGGTTGAAACGCCAACGAATCCAACTTTGAAACTGACTGACATTGCGGCGATTGCAGCCATTGCGAAGCAGAAAAATATTTTAGTTGTCGTCGATAATACCTTTATGTCGCCGTATTTTCAGCGCCCTTTAGAATTAGGCGCCGATATTGTTGTTCATTCCGCGACGAAATATATTGGTGGGCATAGCGATATTGTTGGCGGTGTTGTTGTGACCAAGGATGATCAGATTGCGGAAAAAATTGGTTTTTTAAGTAATTCGATGGGTGGTGTTCAAGGTGCTTTTGATTCTTTCTTAGCCCTTCGAAGTTTAAAAACTTTATCTTTACGAATGAAAGCGCATTCTGAAAACGCGGCGAAAGTGGCGGCTTATTTAGAAACCCACAAGCTTGTGGAAAAAGTTGTGTATCCCGGCTTAAAGTCACACCCACAGCATGAGTTAGCGAAAAAGCAAATGTCCGGGTTCGGCGGAATGATTACCTTTTTTATTAAAGGTGGCTTGAATGCCTCAAAGAAATTTCTAGAATCCGTTCAAGTTTTTGCTTTAGCCGAATCCTTGGGGGGGGTAGAATCTTTAATTGAGCATCCAGCCATCATGACGCACGCCTCTGTTCCGCTGGAGCAGCGTAAAAAATTGGGAATTGATGACTCTTTAATCAGATTATCTGTTGGGGTCGAAGATTGTGATGATTTAATTGCCGATTTGAAACAAGCCTTCGAGCAAGTAAATCTTTGAGTTGTGGTTGACTTAAACTCACGTAATCGTTAATTTTCTTGTTCACCGTCAAAAGTAATTTTTTGAAAATGGCCAGGTAGCTCAGTCGGTAGAGCAGAGGACTGAAAATCCTTGTGTCGGAGGTTCGATTCCCTCCCTGGCCACCATTTAACTCTATGGTTAATTTCTGGATGAGTAGTTTTTAAGGGCTTCGACTTCTTTACGAAGTGCCCCGCGGGCGTCTCCGCTAGGCGCTGTGCCCAACTGGGATTCAACTTCTTTAATTCTTTCAGCATAATCCAAGGATTTATCAACTTCGGCTTTTTGTTGAAAGGCTTCTGCCCTTAGAATGCCACCGCGATCAGTCATCGGGTATTCCATCGAAGACAGTAAAGCGTCGTATTTAGCGATATCAAGATTAGAAACAGCCAAATAAGCATTATCAAAAAAAAGTTTCGTTTGGGCGCGCTCATTTAAAGTCGAGATATCAGCTTTACTGATTTTATTAAAATCAAATTCAGCGTCGATCGATTTTTTAATCGCTTCAAGTTTTGATTTAGCGTCGTTTAAGCTGGCTGGAGGCTCACTCAGATGCAGATCTTTCTTTAAACTTTCAGGCGCTTTTGAAAATATTGTCGAAAAATTAACTTTTGCGCCAGGGTTCATTAAATTTTCTAAAACTTTC
>JAYTHR010000466.1:0-9972 GCA_043732425.1 Bdellovibrionales bacterium | reverse complement strand
CAAAAAATTCATCGGCTGGAGCTAATTGGAATTTACTGAGTTCTAAACGAGTTGATTACAGTTTTGGTTACATTGACTGGTCTGGAAGTTTTTCCGGCACTCAATATAACTCAGCATCAAATGCGAATTTAATGATGGTGGATATTTCGCCTACTTTTGCGCTGGAAAGCACGTTAGAACAGTATTTTTTATTTCGTCCGCTCGCCAATGGTTTTACACTGGACGGTCATATTTTTAATGCTTCGGCGGGCTTTGCCGTCGGTGAACTTTGGCAATACCCGTCAACAGAATTTAAGTTTCTTTTTTCATTATTTGGTGACCGGTACTACCAAGCGGGTTTAGAAAATCAGGGCGGCACCCATTATCTACTGGAACAAAAATCGACCTTTAAATGGAATAGTTCGTTAATATACCTGAACTTATTTTGGCTAAAGACCAATGCTTCACAGGATGAGATGACAGTCGGACAACTGATTCCTTATTCAAACACGACTGCAGGTGCTTCGTTAAGCTACCAGTGGGCGTACAAAGAAGTTATACTTGGCGGCAGCAGCACGATCTCTTTTCGACAAGACGATACAAATACGCAGTATTTTGATATGGGCGGAGTTACCTACTCGAAAAAAAGAAAAGATGTGAACAGCTACTTCGAGCTTTGGGGTTCTTTAAGAGTAACTAGTGATTTGACGGGGGTTCTTTTTTTCTCGACCAGTCAGACAGCGAGTAACTTTTCTGACCAGGATATTTTCGATCGGAATTTATCTAATTCAGTCAGTGGACTTTCTTTAAAATATTCCTACTAATGTCGAGCGACTTGAGATCTTCTTTTGATCGCTTCACGCTTTTCATTCAAGTGCGATTTAGGAATCAAAACTGATCTGTTAGAAACAGAAGAACCAGCTGCACTTTTCAAAGCTGTAGAGGAACGACTTGCTGACGCGTGGCTTGAGCTTTGTCGTCGAGAAAAGTTTCCGCTTTTAATTTCAGAAGCGTGCTCTGCAGAAACTTTGCTGATAACCGCAGCCTGAAGGCTATCTTCAGCCAGGCACAGTGCTGGCAAAAAACTCAAGATATTTAAAACTATAATAAATTTAAATTTTTTCATCTTCTCTCCTTCTGACAAAGTTTCTTAACACATTCAGTATCGGTTAAAATTTGCACAATATCAAAAATTTTTGTTAGCTTAATTTCAGTTTGCTTGTATTCGTTTTGATTTATCAGAATGAGATAAATGATTAGTTTTTAGTTAAAAAGTTCTTCGCTTTGATTTGATTTGCTTTGATCTTAACGTTAAAAATAGCGCATCGTATTTTTAACAGAAAATTAGCTGCAATGTTTGTAAGAAAAGACTCAGATTGAGACAGCTAGTTTTTTTTGAACCCACGCAATGACGCCTGCCATGGATTTAAAATCATCCACCGAGCGGCTTTCGATATGAGGATACTGTGCGTTCCACATTTTTGAAAGCGCCGTTCCGGGACCCAGCTCAAGAGCAAATTTTATTTTTTCTTCAGAGCAACGATCCATGCAGGCTTTCCAATTTATAGTTTCGCTAATTTGCGCAGCTAATGCTTTTTTTATTTCCGAATCTGAAGCGCCCCGCTGATCAGACAACGTGATCCTGACTTACAATTTAAGGCCGAAGTGACCAAATTGTCTTCACTATTTTTTTTTATTTCTTTATTTAAGCTTATAGGCCCAACTCGCCAAAAAATTTGTGGCACTGCTCTTGAAAAACAAAGTTCTCAGTATGGCAATCATAAGATCCCCGCGAAGGTCCACCTTACTTTTTATCTCACTGATCAGTTTTTGGTTAGCGCTCAGCACTTCACCTGCTTATGCTGTAGCCCTGGCTCATGGGCGCTGCGAAAGTCTTTTCGTAGCTATTACCCCAGCCAAGTCTCAGGCCAACACAAAACAAAGTTTGATGACCCCGAGCAAACCGGAAAGTCATTCCGCGAAGCCCAACGCAGCTGGTTTGCCTTCAGATATTCCGACATCAAAGTCCTCGAAATATGAAAAATTAGCGGAGGAGTTAGGTCTTCATTACTTAAAAGCGCCGGTTCCTCAAGGGTACACACGAACTCTCATCAATTCGCGGACGTACTATAAAAAAGATGGTACACCCGGAAAAACCGTTCATTACTATCGTTATTTTCGACCCGATGGGACCATCATTCGTCCCCGCGTAGATCAGGCCGAATTCCAAGAGGTTGTCTCCCGCTTTCAGTCAGCCAAGTTAGATCCGAAGTGGAATCACGTCTGGCTTTCTCCGGACGAAGAAACTCATATTCAGATTTTAGCAAAAAATAATCGCGGCGAAACGATTGCAATTTACCACCCGGATTGGGGAAGTGGGTCAAGCCAAGCAAAATATAAACGAGTACAAACTTTTGGGAATTTGGTACCCAAAATTCGACAGCAGCTCGAAAAAATTCTGCAAGAGCCAACGCTTGAAATTTCAAGTAAAGAAAAAGTAGAAGCTACGGCTCTATTACTGCTAGCGTCTGGGCGCATACGCGTGGGCGATAATAAGTACTTGCAGCGTAACGGAACGACCGGGGTCACAACGCTTCGTAAAGATCAAGTTCTGACCGATGCGGAAGGCCGACTTTTTTTAAAGTACATTGGCAAATCAGGAAATAAAGATCCAGAAAACCCGACGACCACAACTTTAGAAATCGCCGATCCAGTTCTGAAATCACAACTGCTGGCGCTTCGTGAAGCCAATCCTGAAGATTCTCGATTGATGATTTTTAAAACTCGTTCCGACGTCACGGCCCTGACCCCCAGCTATTTAAATAAGAAATTACAGGAGCTGACTTCCTCTGTTCAGAATTCGTCTGTGTTAACTTCGCAGGCGGCACAACCTTCAAAAGTTTCATTCACAGTTAAAGATTTCCGCACGTGGTCCGCAACGGTTAAAACGGTTGAAGAACTAATTCATGCGGGCCCGCCACCGACCAGTTTAAATCGGCGCGATTATATCTTAAGTGTCATTGCAAAAAAAGTTTCGCTTTTACTTAATAATACGCCAGGCGTGGCGCGCACAAATTATATTGATCCCCGACTTCTTAATCCCGAGGCCTACGAACAGATTTGGAATTTTTGTCAGCAGAATTTTCCAGCCTTGATAGAAGCCGGCGAGATCTCAACACCCGCTTCCAGTGAAGCATATACACTTTCAGAATATCACATTCAGTACGATGCGGCTTTTGAACCATTAGCCTTAGCGTATCTTCAGTCTTTAGAAAAAAATCTTTAAAAACTAAAACGTTAAATTAATAAGCGGCGAAAGAGCATTTAAATTTTTCTGGCCGTCCGCGAAGGCTTGAAAGTTTTGCAGAGTTAAATTTTTGTTAGCATCTGCGAACGCGCAGTTAACTCGAACATCGATCCAAAAGGCTCCCTGTTTAATAGCTGCGGCCAACGCATCTTTTAAGTTTGCACTTTGCAGTGCCGTTAATACCGAACCACCCGCAAGGTTTTGATTAAAAACCACGACTCCGGAATCCCAACCCGCTGGTTTTTGGCTTCCCGTAATCGAAATCGCATTTGGTGCCGCAGAGCCTGTTAGTCCGACTCTTAATTCAAACTGCAAAGAAGAGCCTCCCGGCCAAATAGTTTGGCCAATCACATCCACGTTGGTCAGATCAATTTGTCCCGTCAAAGTATTTGAAAATTGCTGACCAATCTCGGCGTAAGTGTCTGTCGACGGCAACGGAATTGGCACATTCACCACGGGCGACGGATCCGAGTGTCCCGAAAAATCCGCTTTACCACAGCCTGATAAAAAAAGGCTTCCACACAAAATGAAAGAAAAATAAATTTGTCGACATGCCATTGTATAACGACCTTTCTGCATTATTTTTGCTTATCCCCTACGAGCCAATAAAAATCGAGAACAGGAATTAAGCCCTTGTAAGTTTTAAACGGATCCACGATTTCAACGTAAGTGCCGCCAAACCTAAAACCAAAACCGGGCCCGTTTTTGGAAAGTCCGAATGAGGCTCGCGGTTGTTTGTTAAAAAAATCATATCCGGCTTCAGCAATCAATGACCAGTAATCGGCAAAGAGATAATCCGCTGCCAAAACAGAGCTTGTTACTTTAGATCCTGAAATATCAGCGTACTGGAAATTCACATGATAATTGATTAAAGTGGTTTCGTAGGTGGCTACCAAGTAGGTCGAGTAACCTTGAAAATCTATATTAAATTTATCAATTAAAGTTGAAGTGGCTTTCACGCGATCGGTGAGCGCCTGCGACCCCATAAATTTAAAATAGCGAGCTCCCCAAGCCATTTTAAAATCTGCAGTTACCGGAAAAATAAATTTCGCGCCTATGTTGGCGGTAGAACCCAAAAGCAGAATGGGATTCGTGTCAATGAAAACGGGACTGATATTTAAACCAAGTTCTTCTAAACCGAGCACAACTTTCGAATCCGGATTTGTGGCTGTTTCCACCGTTAATAAACGAAATGGCTTTTGCGCATAAACAGGCAATGCGGCGCCCACGATTATCAAAAGTTGTAAACTGCCAACGACTACCCAGCGCTTTAAATAAGTCATCACGAACTCTCCTAAAACCCACTCAACATTATTTTTTATTTATTTTTATTTATTTTTACATTTTAATAAATAATCACAACTCTAGCTTGGCTTGCGAATTCCGTCACGCTGAAAAAAAATCAGGATTTAGAAACCTCAAGATGAAGTTGCTAAATCCTGATCCATAAGCAAAATGGTATGACAACTTACTTTTAAAAAATCAAAGACAATGACTTAATTTTACAAGCGAAGAGGCTCCGCTAGTATCCGTATAGGTCGCGGTGCCGTCACCATTGAACGCTAAGTTTTCAAATTTCGATACTAAAGCTTGACCCAGCGCTGTCGGAGCGATGTTAGCGCCCGCAGAGAATGTCGTTTTGATCGATCCGCCAGTAGGAACGCAGCTGCTATCATTATAAGTGACGCTGTTAAAAACGGAAGTCCCTACAACTTTAACCTTGTTGTGATAAACCAAAGTAGATCCCGTTACTGTTCGCACGCCCGCGCTTTCTGCGATGGTAACGCTGCCATCGATGGTGTGGTCAAAGCCCAGCCCACCTTGGACATAAACTCTTTGCTTCACGCTGACGCCGATACGCGCACCGGTACCGTTAAAAGTGACCGTTGTCCCGTAAGTCGCTCCGATATTTCCCACTATGTTTTGGTTGTCAAAATTCGATAATTTAACCGAGGCATTATCAATGACAACAACCGTACCTGCTGCGGTCGTCCGCGAGCCCGATCCCGGCACACTCGGTGAGGATACGAATTGACGCTGGATCGATGTGCTGGCCGGCGCGGGAAATGTTCCGCACGTGATCGCAGTCCCTGAGGCTAAGCTAACTTCTAAAGTTCCACTGAATACTGCTGGCGATGTTCCGAAACTGCAGGCCGTCCCGAAAACAAGATCCACGGCATTTCCTGCTTGCGTGCACCCAGCACCCGGTGCCGTTTTTATTGTCGGGCAAATGTTCGCCGCGAAAGCTGCAGGCTGGATAAGATTCCAAACGGATCCATTTCGATTGAACATGGAAACAGTACCTGACGAGCTACTGCTTGCGATTGATCCCCCAACGCTACTGGCTGCTGCTCCGCTGGCGGATGAGTCTTCTGCCGCAGCCGCCGTGGCATCTGTCGATTTGCTGCAACCTAAAAAAGTTAGTGTGGCCAATAATATCGTTCCTTGAATTATTTTTTTTGTTTTCATAAAATCTCCTGTACGGAAATTCTTTCATGAAACTTTTTTTCCATCAAGTTTCGAAAAAATCCTGGTCTTTAAAATGAGATAATCTGTCGTTTTCTAACCTCAGGACCTAAAAATACCGTCGCAAAATGAGATTTCAGTAAAAAAGTTTTAACAAAATTTTATTTTATTCTTCAGCACAAAAGACTGGGGGCCTAAGTCTAGAATAGAATTTTCTTAAAATAATTCGCGGCATGCTGCCTCAGTATCCTGATCGACGACCTGTTGAATCTGTGCGAGCATCGCCTCGCAGGCGGGGATCACCTGCGCTTCACGGCGTAATTATTTTGCTTTTACTTACCCCGTCCACACGAGCTTGGCATTCCTTTAGCTTCGCCGGCCTTTAGCATTTTTAAGGCAGTTCTTTGCACGCTTAGCTTTCCTGCCGTATCCATTTTACACATATCATAACAACCCGATTGAAAAACAAATTTACACTTCCATCTTGTACTGGCAGGTTTTGCGGCCTGAGATGCCGGAAGTAACGTTGCCAAATAGCTTGGGAAAACTTTATTTTTTCCGAAATTGTCTTTGTAATGTTCTTCATTCCAGCCGACACAAATGTTACAAGGATATTCAATTTGTTGCACCAATAAGGCCGGATCCCCGGGCGTGTACGTGGGCTCTGGTGGCAAAGATCCCGGCGCGGTAGGTTTCGCTAAGCAGGCTTGAATGTGATTGGCGCCGCCATCCACCGTACCGCTGGCTAAATCTCCGCCTTTAAATGGAATATAATTTTGAAAATATTTTTTGTCCGCTAATATTTTTGTGGCCTGGGAATGGGCTCCAGCCGTTTTTGCGGCGGCGTAAGCTTTATCAATCTTTTCTGCAATCGTTGTGCGCGGATGTAAATCGACGAGATTCTTTTTTATTTTAGTGAAGAAGGTATTTATTTCTAGCCGGATAACAAAATCAAGACCAGCATCTAAAGCAAAGCGTGCCGCTGCGGCCGAATTCATTTGTAAAAAAGCGGACTTCGACTGATCCAAATTCATTGGTGACAAGTCAGCGGTCGGAACAGCACCGGCTGGCCCCAGCTTTCCGTTCCAATGATTTTGCTCGTTTTGAATAACATTAACTTGGCTCATGTACCCAACATCGATTGTTGGTTTAGCAAATACTTCCGCCTGATCGATACACACGCGAAGAGTTCCCGAACACCCAATATCACGAATGGCTTTAGGAATTAAATTGATGACCGAATACGTCGCTTGAACGGAAGCCCCTAGATAAGCATTCGGTGTTTTTTCAGCGGCAGACCGTGCATTTGTAAGATCAAGATCTGGCCGCGCTGGAAATTCGACTCCAGGTGGCTGAACCCAGACTGGTTTTTTTGGATCAGGATCTCGGCTACCCAGCGCAATCTGCGAATTCCAACCCTTGGGACTATCAACTCCGAAGGCATCAACAGGAAGTAAATTTGTTGCATCTGTCCCCGGACTTCTTCCGTAGATATCAAACGTTTTATTTTTAGAAATTCCAAAACTTAAATCTGGGAATGAAGATTTGTAATTTCCATCATACGGAGCCGTGACAAATCCAGTGGCTCTGCCGAAGCGAAATTCTGGCTTCGCCTCAATGCTTCCAACCGGAGTGGGCACCATGATTCCGGGAAGCTCGACGCGGATACCTTGTGCCAGGCCATCGGCCCACACATCAAGGGCATGCGCTTCATAAATATTGTACTGCCCCGCTTTTTTTCCGGATCCTTTTTTGTCAGTCTTCACCAGAGTTAATTTAAATTTTTGCGTGTAGGCGTCTAGGCAGCCAACGGCAGGTCCACAGGCTCTTAAGCGGTGGTAACCTTCAAACACGGCCGTGTCTTTATTAAAGGACAGAAATCCAACCTCTTGTTCTGCCGTCACATTTCCCAGAAATATTGAAGCCGTGGCCGACGTTTTTATTTTCTTATCGGGAAAATCAGCAATGTCACGTAGCAGACAATTCGTGGCCAGACTGTATGCGGGGCCCAATCCACCGAGTCCACTCCACGGTTTGATATTTGTGGGCGAGGCCAATTCGATCAGGGCTCCCGTGAAAATTTCTTACGAGGCTTGCACGCACGTATCAGAAGTAATTTTACAACTTGCGCCTAAGCTATCAACTAATGAACAGATTTTCTGGATCGAACTAAAAACACTGCTCTGGCAAGAAATAGCAGAACCGACAAGAACTCCATTTTCGTCCGCACGCGCGTGTTGAAGTAAAGATATGGTTAAAATTAAAAGTAACTTTTTCAAGATGTCCTTCTTTCTGGAATCGGAATAAAGTCATGCGAAGAAAAAAATTCGCGATCTTTTACTTATTCCTTTTCTCTATCACGCAAAACAAAGACCAAGTTCCGAAATGAAGTTAATATCTTCTGAGGAAAAAATGGGGCATTAGTTCGTACTTTTAAATTGCACTAAGACGTTGAACCAACAAAAAAATTGTTCAATTGAAGTTCGTACGCTCTTGGACATGTTTATCAATTTGCTTTTCCTCAACGTCGGATAACCTGCAGTCACTATTTTGCCGGCTACGAGCAGCTCCCACAGACTCAAACTAAACTTACGGAAAAGATATTTCTGGTTTACTCAACGGCAAGCACTTTGTTATTGATACTAGCCGGAATGGTTGGAATATTCGTGCGGTTTGGCTGCAAGGTCACTGTACTAGCCCATTGATTCCCGGTCAGTTCATCGTCAGATTAGATCCAGGACGGATCTTTTAGGCAAAAAAGATCTGCCGGCACTAATTCACTATGACCAGATAAAATAAGTGGACAAAGTAAATGGCGCTTTTCAATAACACTCTTCTTTTCAAATTCTGATAAAACACGCTGAACAAAAACTTGGTACTGATCGTCTGTTAAAATATTTCTTTGTCTTGCTTCATCCAATAAGTCGATCGCTGCAACGGGTAAATCGTGGCTGTAGGTTTTCAGATAGTTCGACAATCCTTGAACAGACATTAAATCATTGCTACGAATGCTGCTTTTGGGAAACTGACAAGTGAATTGGTCTTGCGGAAGTCCCGTCGTCTGATGCATACCAAACCCGCCAAGTGTTTTTTTAAAAATTTCTGCCTCCGTGTATCCGCTGGGGGCCTCTTGAAAAGAATTTTTTAAGTACGACATCAATGGGGCTTTGACTAAAGCACCGGTCGGGCCCGGGCCTATGAAACCAAAAATGCTGGCCGCACTCGGGAATGCTTTTCTAACTTCATCTTGAATCGATTCCCCATAAGATGTGTAGCGGCGCGCTGTGATTCGCTGCGCTTGGTGGGGAGCAATTCCATCAGTAATTAAAATTTCACGGTACTGCTCTACCGAGCGTTGATCTATTCTTTTCTCTGCCAGAGTGTTACAGCCAAAAAGGTAAACTTGTTTCACTGAACCAAACAAATCTTTACAGCCTTGATCGCAAGAAATCTTTGTTAAATCCTCAAGCTTCACCTCGAATCCCTGGCTACCAATAAAAGTAGAGGCAAAGTGTCCAGAGATCACCAAAATATCGCAGCGAATTTTTTCTTCGCACGCTTTTTTTACCCAAGAGTTATCCCGGGGAATAAAGCGATTCGTGGCTTCGGGCTTATTAAAAGGTAAGAGTTCGACCCAAGAATACTCATTGGGATTGAGCTGATTTCTAAACGAGGTTCTTTCTTCAGTTGAATTTACGGTGATCGAGCAAACAATCTTTTTTGTGCTGGCCATTGGCACGTCTTCATAACTTCCACGATAGACGGGATAATCTTGAAAATGAGTCATCTCTAGATTTTCATGGCACGACTTCAAAGCTTCCAGTGGTTCGTAAAAATCAACCAAGAATCTTTTGTTCTGACAATTAAGAATCTCTGGGCTGATTCCGGGTAGACAGACGCGTCGGGCCTGGGCCTGAGAAACGCCGCCGGTCGTGTACAAACTATTGACACAGGAGTCAAAATTGTTATCCAACGCAAAAGCTGCTGTAGCTATTAAAGAAAGTAATGCCGCTAAGCCTAAAATAAAAAACGCTCTTGTTTCCATACTTGGAAAGTTCGCAAATGAAGTGCCAGGGAGTCAAAATAGACCTGTCAGAAGTAACGCGAGTCCGTGAGCAGCTTGGTGACCCCACCCCGACTTGAACGGGGATCGATCGTTTAGGAAACGATTGCTCTATCCAGTTGAGCTATGGGGTCCTCAAAAAAATGTACCTGCTCAC
>JAYTHR010000465.1:0-3042 GCA_043732425.1 Bdellovibrionales bacterium | reverse complement strand
TTGAGCCATCTTTAAAGCTTTCGCTTCAAGTTTATCTAATTCAGCTCGAGCTCGTTTTTTTAGAAGAATCATCTCTTCAGCAATATTTAATGAAGCTAGGACAGCCGCATTCTGAAAAGATGAATTTTTGGTAGCAGACATAGCCTCAGTCACTTTTTTATTAACAAAATCAACCAGCTCGTGAACAGTTTTTTCATCGTGAGAGGTTTTGATTTTGTATGAAACACCAGCAATTTTAAAATCGAAGGTTTGTTTTTTTTGTATTTTTGATGTTTCAGCCATGACAGTCTTTATTTTACCCTTATTTAAACTTCGTTGTTCAAATAACTTCTTTAAAAAATCCAAAGTTAACAATAACTTACCTATTTAGTATAAAGACAGAAGAAAAACCCTGGCAAGTTCTTTTAAAGGCGACACAAACAAATATCGGATGTCTCGACGGATGAGCATTCCAGCTTTCCGCTTTCGCCCGCTTTCTCAAACGACAAAGTTTTCAGTTGGCCATCCTGGCGGTAATAGATCAGTGTCGTTCGCTCAGAACGGATCTCTTTGATTTTGAACCAATCCGATTGAACATCGGCGCTGGTCAACAACTGATTCATGGCGGACTCTTCCGTCAGACCTTTTTGACGCGCATCATTATTCTCTAGCACGATAGTCTCATCAGGTAAGACTTTAAAAAGGGCGATCTTTCCATTTTCTAGTTTTAGTTTTTTCAGCTGGGATTTCTGCCTGAACAAAACTTCGCGGTAAATTGTTTCTGTCGTTCGTAAGGCAAACTTTTTATTCAGCGCTTCATACAGCTGGTTTAAATTTTTTATTTTCTTCATGTCGATCTGATTTTTCAAGCAGAGTTTGATATTTTTTTGAAAGGGAGCCAGCCGACTTTCCGCGGTTAGCCCCGGGCTCTGAAAAATAAAAGTTAGAAAAACGAAGGTCATCATTTGAATCATGACCTTTTATCGTATTACTTTCTGAAACGTAAATCTAGGCTCATCTCAGAGCATTCTTGAGCTTGCGATCGATTGCAACCTTCCGCCGCATCTTGCGTGCAGTAAGAACGTTTTTCTGTGCGCCATACTACAGCTGAGGCGCACGAGGGATGAGCGTTAGCCACAATCGCCGGAGCCGAGGAATCTGCCGGCGACGCGATGGTCGTCGCTAAGTCGGTATCGTCTTGCTCACCCTGATTTTGGCTGTTACCAAACGAACGCGCTAAATTGGGATAATTTTCTGTCAGTGCGGCCGTCGTTGCGCGCATATCGCTATGACCCGATTCAACAGCCATGCGGTAAACGCCCGGCATAACGGAAACGAAGTCGGATGCTTTCATCGGCGTCGCAACTAAAAACCGAAGCATTCTTTTAGGAATGATATCACCCGGAGCTTCCGAAGAGGCCTCTTGATAAGAGCCACGTGAATCAAAACGAAATAGATCTGCGTAATCCATCATGCCGCGAGCGCTATTGTAGGATTCACACACAAATTTGGCGTGTTCACGAATATCTACCACCAGCCGTAACTTATCGATGACATTTTCAGAGCAGTACGAGTAACTGGCTTGAGACGCTAAATCAATGTCATTTGCCGCAGCTAAATAAAAATCACCAAATTTACGAACTGTCTGACGAAAAATATTTTTCCCAAAATAAAATTTCTCGAAATAAACTTTCTTTTGCTCTACTAAAGAAGTCATGTCGCGGTAAACTTTAATTCCGCGTTCTTTCGCTAAACTGGACGGCACCGCAATTTTTTGAAGCTGAATGGAAGTAACTTCACCCGAGCGCACTTCTACAAATCCCGGATAAATCGAGTTTTCAAATCCAACGATATATTTTCCAGGCGGCAACTCTTGAGCGGCATTTAACCCAAAAGAAACAGGTCGATCGCATTGACGATTAATCACGCGCATTTGCGTGCGCGCATTTTCTCCGAACTGAGGTTCGTCACAACGGATTGCTACCACTTGCGCGAATTGCTGAGTCGCTCCGGCCTGACCTAGGACTTTTAAGCCTGAAGTCACATTTCCAGTCGAAGTTAAAGCTACAGGTTGATTTCCAGCAGCGCGGACACTCGGTGACATCACGGCGGCCATTATGCGGCGGTCATGAAGATAGGAGTCTTTCATAAAACGCGGCTTTCCTGAAGCCGTTTTCTCGACCGTTAACGGCACGGTGTACACCGCGCGGAAGTCTGCTTCTGGCAGTGGAACTAATTTATCTGTTTGAAAAATTTCGCCATCAATTCCTTTAGCAATTAAATTTTCAATCGAAGCATCATCATATCCCGGCACATTTTTCAGAAGATATCCGGCTAGCCACTGGGCTTTTTCGATTCGGATACAGCCCGAACTTAAATGACGGGCTGATGGTTTTTTAAAGAGTTCTGGATTATCAGTAAAGTGCATAAAAATATCATCCGCATTCGAAACGGCCGGAGCTTTTGGATCTGGTGCGAGTGGAAATTTAAAAGTACCTAATGCATTTTTTGGCCCTGGATCCATCACGAACATATTCTGGCGCGCAATGCGACGTCCATCATGCACCCAATCCAAAGTTCCCGGATCGACGACTTTTCCTGTCGTGCGATTATAAATCTTCATACGAATTCGATCAAAAAACGTGGCGTCTTTAATAATTTCAGGCAGCTTATCCTGAAGTACCACACTGTCCGTCGCCGTCCAGCGCGGATTAAATATAACTCGCGTGATATACGTTTTCATCATAGGCGTTCGTCTTAAAACGCGGCCGTTGATCGATTTAAAATGATTGATCACTTCATTATTTTCATAAACTTTTAATTCCGTCGCGTTGGTATTAACAAAAATCATATTGGGTTCTAATTGTTTTGGTAACCAACGTAATTTTTCTAAAGTGGCTTGCGTTTGACTAATGCGCTGATCAACACTGGTCGCTAGAACGCCCCAGATGCCTGAATCCGGCTTTAAGACCGCGCTGACTTCGAAAGAATTCTCGGCCTGCATTTCTTGAACGGCCGTTGCTAATTCTTGATCAAAAATATCACCCGTACCGACTAAATTAT